>DULL01000063.1 GCA_012840395.1 Clostridiaceae bacterium
ATACATAGAAGATGTCATCCTTTCTGTTAAATATTTTTTTAATCAACTATATCTTAACAGGATGCCATCTTCTTTTCCAATTTACTGGAATTTTATCCCTCTATCCCTACAGTAATTTTACGCTAACCATAAAACCATTTTACCAAACATAAAAAAGGCAGCCATTGGGCCACCTTTTTCATGCTTTTATAGAATCAACTCTACTATCACATGCTTATAAATTTTTACTTTTTATTTATGCTTCTTTATTTGGAAATACTTCTTTATTACCACATGCTATTGATTGTCTCAACGGTCTTTCTTACCAAGAGTTCGCCACCTTGATGTCCTGTTATGCCACTGGAAACATATGCACTGTAGTGGCCTCCCTTTTCTGCTTTTTCAGTGGGCAAATATCCCTGACTGCCACAAGCCAGCTGAATTAAGAAAGTCTGTTTTGCCTTGCTTCTGGCTCTGATTTGATTGCCGTAATCTAAAAAGAGCTCAAAGGGATTGGTTGCAATAGCCACATCATCCAATCTGACTATATGCATTTCTATAGTCTGAATATCCTTTGTCTGCTGCTCTTCAAAACGTGCAATGGTTCCGGCGCAAACATGCATATATGCGCTGTCTTCATAATTAAATTCATTTTTTGAGCTATTCTTAACATAATCTTCAAGGATTTTCTTAGCCTGGTTATATTCCTGGATAGTTACACGTCTTACCGGTAAGTCCAGGTTAACTACATGATGTTTTAGGAAAGCATCATCTTTTAATTCCGTTATTTCTTCATAAACATCAATAATTTCATTTGCTACACGCTTTCCTACTTTCCATGCCCCTTTAATATCAAACATGGAAGGGTCTGCTTTTCTTTCAATTACATGCTCTCTTTTTATATTCGGATCATCAATGGGAGTTTCAGGTTCCACCCATCTGATTAGGTCTACCGGGCACTGGTCACCTGCTGCGCTGCATAAGCCTAAAACATATAAATCTTCGCCAAATTTCTCTCTGAGCAGTATTTTAATTTTCCCCCAGAAATCAGAGGAGATAAAACTCCTATGCTGGACGGCCTGAGCAGGACAGGCTATATTAGCAACAACACCTGTCAGTTTTTTATTTTTATCGAAAGTATACAAAAGCTCAATACCAGAATCATTTCCACCCTCAAGGTGTGTAAAATTAGCGGTGTTTGTATCTCCCCACATTTTTGCGCTTCCATCATCATAACAAGCTCTGCGGCACATCCCAACAACAGCACGGCCGAATTCATTGGCATAATATGCTTCTTTCCTTGAGTTCCATGCAGCTTTTACAGCCTTGGTAATTTGATTAACCAAATAGTGAAGTGCTTCATCTGATGTCATTACGTCACCGGTAACTTTCTCCTTATATTCTTTACCTTCAGGTAAATATCGTTTTAATACCTCAAGGGAAGAAATACGGTCAGTCCCTTCTCTGCTATAAACATGGGATGTATGGGTGTGAGTTGCACTTATAATAATTTTTTCAGGGGATAAGCTTGAATCAAAGTCTTTCAGCATTTCCCTGACTCTTGCCAACAGGTTTTCACCAATAGATACCAAGTCACAGGAACATATAACCATATGGTCTTGATCTGTTTCAACTGCCATTGCAGTTACTGTTACAGGAGATTCAACGTATTCTGAAATTCTTTCAACAAACTGTCCTGCAAGTTTTATTTTTTTATTTGGTGTTATAGTTTCTTCTGCCCAGCCAATTTTTAAATTACCCATTATACTATGCCTCCCTTAATAAAGTTTTCTTAATAAAGGTTTAATGGTATGTTTTACTATTTTGCCAACAGTCATTGCCAGACCTGTCAACATTAATAATATAATTCTAGCATAATAAATACAAAATGTATTAAATATGTTCAAGGAGAAGAAAATATTTTTATAAATGTTATTTTTTCGGACTATTGAGTTATAATATTATAAGACAGAGTTATATAATTCTTAGTAAATGCGTTGTACTTTTTCAGGAAATAGGCAATAAATATTTACAATATATGAAACTAATTTCAAACAAATTCGTCTTTTATATAGTAAGGTTTTTTACCAAGACTATATAATTGTGCTTTTGAAATATGATTGCATGTGGTATTCTTTGGGGGGAAAACTCAAATGAAGAAAGTAAAAATGAATTTTACGGTTCTGTTAAAAGCGGTGCTCTTTATTATACTCCTCACTACCACTTTGTCTGGCTGCAGTAATGTGGACAGCAACCAAATAGTATCATATAATAACCTTGATTTTAATGGTGATTCCCGTATAGAAAAGCTTTTAATTTATATGGCGGATGGCAAATATCAGGTTACTGATGACTCCGGTTCTCAAACAGCATGGAACTGGGAAGGGCAGTTTTCCCTTCAGCTCTTTGACAGCAGGGATAATCTAATATCAACACTAAATATAAATAAAGCACTTAATATTAGTAAAATGAATTTTAATGGAAAATTTACATTGGAATTTGATGATTATAATGGAGACGGAAATTATGATTTTTCCTTGGGACAGTTTTCATCAAATAATATGTTCTATTATTATCTGTTTACAATAAAAAGTAATGGAATAATAGAATTACTGCCTGTAGAAGTTGGCAGTATTCCCAGTTACTATGAAGGATATTCCAGAAAATTTGAAAAATACGGTAATAAGGGATTTAAGACAGTTTATTTTAACAGTTTTTCCGGAAATAATGTTGAAGTAACATACGAATGGCAAGATAACAAATTTGTTTTGTTAAGAACGGTAGAATTTGAATTAGGGAAGGATGCCCCTGACAACGTGGAGGAAGTAGTTGAAGACGGCAATCAAAATACAAAAGAGACAGAAGATGGGGATAAAAATGTAAGTGATGGAGACAAAACAGAGGATAATATTGTAGATGTAATAACAATTCCCAATATGAATTCAGATGAAAATCAGGAAATCTCTCTTCCATTAATTGAAGGAATGAAAGCAGTGAGATCGGCTTGGGAAATGTCTCAGGGTTTTAAATTTAAACAGCAAAAAAATAAAGAATTAAAGGAGATTTATCAGTATCAAATTATTGATTCAGAAGGTAATGAAATTGGATGGTTTGGCTTGATAGAAAGACAGCAGGGTGAATATGAATTTGCTTTGCCTGAGAATTTGCAGTTTGAAGATTTAAGGTATAAGGGGCCTACAAAACTAGGCCAAGGAAAAGTATTTCTCTTATGGTTGGACTTGCCTGAAGATGAGATAAAAGATAATACAGAGGAAGGACTTGAAGAAGAAATAGAGGAAAATATCGAATATATACAGGAATACTTTGCATATATTCCCGTGGAGAATGAAGACCTGGCATATAATTTTAGGCTAAAGGTGACGGATAGCGAAAAACTTGGAGAAATATTCGATTATATGAGGAAAATTATTATTACAGATGAAGATGTCGAACAAAAAATTCACGAAATGTTTGAAAATGCTGAACCGGAAAAAATAGAAGAAATACTTTCATTGCTTCCATACCTGGACTGGGTAAAACTTGCAGGTATTAGCAATTATAGTTTTAATAATTTAGTTCAGTGGTTGAGTAATTATAAATTTGATAACCCGGATCAATTGGCTGTACTACTGATTAGTACAAATGGCCTTGATGGAGTTTATGCAGAAGCATTCAGTTTTATGCTAAAAGATGTTTTTATAAAAAACGAGCCGGAATTTATAAAAGCTTTGCTGAATATCGATGAAGACCAGAGAGAACTCATCAGCTTTTATATTGTTTATGCTCTGGAAGCTAATAGAGATGAAGCTACGATTAATTATTTTAAAGAAGGACTTCAATCCGGAAGATACCGGCAGGAGGAAAGGCAGGTCATTGAATTTATTCTTGATGCCCTTGGAATTGGAATGTAGTTATAGACGAATAAATATTATTTGTTTATTATTATAATTACTATTTACTATAATTGTTTTTAAGTATATCTCTGATTTCTTTTAGAAGCTCTTCTTCTTTTGAAGGCTCGGCAGGTCTTACCGGCACCGGCTCCTCTTTTTTCATGTTGCGCACTTTATTTAATAGCTTTATTATGAGAAAAATAGAAAATGAAATAATTAAAAAGTCTATAACATTCTGAAGAAACTGGCCATATTTTATAGACAGTTCAGTTATTGATTTTTCAGCATCTTCGTGCCTTATTACATGCTTAAGGTTTGTAAGGTCTATTTTGCCTGAAACAAATCCGAAAACAGGCATTATAATATCATTAACAAGAGAGGTGACTATTTTTCCGAAAGCACTTCCTATGATTATACCTACTGCCATGTCAATAACGTTGCCTTTTATTGCAAACTCTTTAAATTCCTTAAACATAAAGATACCTCTTTCACTATATTATTTTAAAGGCTGTATTAAGATAAGGATATAATATCTGTAAATACATTAGTTGTTTACTATTTCTAATATTATTTTATCAATGTTTTAAGAACATGTCGATAGACTATGTGACGCAATTCATGCTATTTTTTCATAACAAGGTGCATATTTAACTTGAAGTCAATAAATTTATAAATTATAATATTTATAAAATATAAATATTATAATTTATAAATTTTATATTATATAAATCTTTCATGGAAATATAATAATATAACTTTGAAAAAAGCACCGTGTAATAATTTTATCAATATTTTTATCACATAAAAATTTCCACAAAAATTGAAAGGAGAGCCGCATTATGAGTCATAATGATCTGAGACTGGAGTGTCATAGCGAACTTATGAAACTAGCCTGGAAAATTATCAGGAAATCACGCCAGAACTTAAGTGAATTGGGTTTTACATGGGGCCAATATAACATAATGAAGAACATTATGCCAGGTGAGAGTATTACATTATCTGAATTAAGTTCCCGGGCTCTCAAAGAAAACAGTAATGTTACACCTCTGGTAGACTATCTTGAGGAAAAAGGAATAATAATGAGGGCAAACGATCCTCAAGATAGGAGGATAACCAGAGTTAGACTTACAGAAAACGGAAAAAATATCCGCGAGATGGCAATTTCAAGTCACCAGGAATTTATAAAAGAAGTATTTAAATATGTACCATATGAAGATATGGAGAGATTTTTAGAAATTATCAAAGTTTTTCAAACTTATATAATGCCGTGACTATTGAATTTCTTGAATTATCCGGCTTTTATCAGCCGCATATACGCATATAAATGTACGCTTTTGCTATTAACGAAATATATACACTTAATATATTTGGAAGTTAATAATGGGGGGAATTCCTTGACAGATAAAGAAAGAAAAAAGAGCAGCGGAATGTTCTTCAGTTCCTTCATTAAGACAAATAAATGGAGATATTTAAGCGGCATAATACTTTTAATTGGAGTTAACATATTACAGCTTATGCTTCCGCGCATTACAGGAAATGCAGTGAACAGTATGGTTTACAGCGGCGGAAACCAGAACATGTTAACTTATTCTGGGATAATAATTGCTATCGCCTTACTGGCATTTGTACTGCAATACCTCTCAAGAATACAGCTGATAGGAGCTTCAAACCTGTTTGATTTCATCCTTAGAAATAAAATGTTCATGCATCTCACATTATTACCTCAGAGGTTTTTTGATAAAAATGGTGTCGGAGATCTCATGGCTTTACTTGTTAATGATGTAAGAGCCGTAAGAATGGCTTTGGGAAGAGGAATAATAATTACTATCAATACTATAGTACTCTCAACTGCAAGTGTCATAATTATGAGCAAAACCATGAGTTTAAAAATGGCATTATTTTTACTGGCTCCTTTTCCATTACTGATATTAATAATTTTAAAAACAGGTGTAGTAATCAACAAGAGATTTAAAAAGGTACAGGAGTCTTTTGCAGCACTTACACGAAAAGTCCAGGAAAATATATCAGGTATAAGGATTATAAAGGCTTTTGTACAGGAAGAGGCTGAAATATCTAACTTTAGCAAGCTGAACAATGAGAATTACAGAATAAATATGAATCTGGTAAAAGTGCAAAGTGCATTTTCACCATTTATACAGCTGATACTTAACCTGTCGTATCTGGCAGTCCTCTATTATGGAGGGCTTATGACCATTGAAGGAACAATTACCATAGGAGACTTCGTGGCATTTAATAGCTATATTGCAATCATCTTAAGGCCGGTAAGAAATATAGGGGCTTTAGTGTCTATTATACAGAGGGCAAGAGCTTCTTACAGCAGGATAAGTGAACTTCTCAGTGAAAAAACCATTGATGAGCAGGAATGTTTACATAATAACCAAAACAAGGGAGATCAGCAGAATATAACTACAGGATTGAAAGGAAAGATAGAGTTCAGAAACCTAAGTTACAGATATAATAATGGAGGACAGGAAGTATTAAAAAATATAAATCTCACAATTGAACCGGGAAAAACCTTGGGAATAGTTGGAAGAATTGGATCGGGAAAAACTACACTTGTAAATCTACTGCTAAAACTTTATGAAGTTGAAGAGAGGGGAAAGCTATTTATAGACGGTAAAGATATTAAGGATATACCTCACAAGGTAGTCAGGGACAGTATAGGTTATGTACCCCAGGATAACGTGTTGTTTTCCCGGAAAATAAAAGACAATATAGCTTTTTCCCCCAAGAAATCAAGCATAAAGGAGATAGAAAAGGCTGCCAAGATAAGTAAAATATATGATGATATAATGGACACCCATGACAAGTTTGATACCATTCTTGGAGAACGTGGAATAAATATATCCGGAGGCCAGAAACAGAGGATTTCTATAGCCAGGGCACTAATCAAGGATCCATCTATACTGATATTAGATGATTGTTTGTCTGCTGTTGATACCAATACAGAAAAAGAAATAATGAAGAATTTAAAAAGTATAATGAAGGGACGCACCTGCATTATTATTGCTCATAGAATATCTGCCGTAATGGATGCAGATGAAATCATAGTACTTGAAAAAGGAAAAATTGCTGAGAGAGGAACTCATGAGGAACTTATTGATAAAATGGGAATCTACTATAAAATGTACCTGAGGCAACTTCTGGAAGAAAAAGTGATTAATTTATAGCACAAGCACTTAAGGGAGGAAATTTGATGCCTAAAAGATACAAAGCCCATAAGGACAAGACAGAACAGGGCAAAACTGGTCATGATAAAACAGTTCAGGATAAGACAGAACGAGACAATTCGGCACAGGATAATACTATGCCGGGAAAGGACACAATATTCAATTTAATGAAATATGCATTCCCATATTGGCATCTTTTTCTATTATCACTGCTGTTAATCTTGGCTATATCTGCATCAAATCTTATGCGTCCTTATCTTATAAAAGTAGCCATTGATGATTATATACATAAAGCTGCCGAGGGAACAGTCAGTGTTGAGGCAGCTAAAAATGGCGTGAAAACTATAAGCATTTTTTTTGGAATACTGGTGATATTTGAATTTGTATTCAGCTTTGCTCAGACATATATATTACATACAGCAGGAAACAAGATCATATTAAAAATGAGGGAAAAGATTTTCAGCCATATTCAGAAACTGCCCATCACCTTCTTTGATAAGAATACCGTGGGAAGGATAGTAACAAGAGTCATCAATGATGTAGACGCTATTAATGAAATGTATACTAATGTTCTTATTAGTTTTATTCAAGATATATTTATTATGGCAGGAATAGTTTTTGCAATGTTTAAGATGAATAAAAAGCTTACTTTGATAAGTCTTACCCTTGTGCCTGTGATGGCAGTGGTTACCATAAAATTTAGGAAAAAGGCCAGGGAAATATTCGATGTAATCAGAACAAAGCTGGCTTTAATAAATGCATTTCTTTCAGAACATATATCAGGCATGAAAATAATACAGGTTTTTAATATGCAGGAAATAACACAAAAAGAATTTGAGGATATAAATAAAGAATACTATGTTGCCAATGACAGGCAGGTTATGCTGTTTGGCATATTCAGGCCTGCCATTGATTTTATTACATCGTTTATTTTGGCAGTTCTTCTGTGGTACGGGGGCAGAAATATTTTGAAAGGGCAACTTGAAATAGGCACTCTATATGCCTTTATTAATTACATTAACCGTTTTTTTCAGCCGATAATGGATCTGACGGATCAAATCAACACTCTCCAGTCTTCTCTGGTATCTTCTGAAAGGATTGAAAGGCTTCTTGAGGAAAAACCAGAATCGGAGCCCGGGATAAATTTTGAGGGTAATATAAATTTTATGGATAGCCAAAATTTTGAGGAAAATAAGAAGAAGGAATATAAATTCAATACTAATAAAGCTTCCGGAATGATCGAGTTTAAAAATGTATGGTTTGCTTATTCCGGTGAGGACTGGGTTTTAAAAGATATATCCTTTAAAATTGAACCAGGTGAAACAGTTGCTTTTGTTGGAGCCACCGGAGCAGGAAAGACAAGTATAATCAACCTTCTTTGCGGTTTTTATGAAAACCAGAAAGGAGAAATACTCATAGATGGCATAAACATAAAAAACCTGAGAAAGAAAGAACTGAGAAAGAATATTGGTTTGGTTTTACAGGATGTTTTTCTTTTTTCCGGCGACATTAAAACTAACATAGGGTTATTTGATAATGAGGTGTCTTTCAGTCGGATAAAAAAGTCGGCAGAGTATCTGGGTGCTGATGATTTTATAAATAAACTGCCTGAAGGATATGACAGCCCGGTAAATGAGAGAGGAACAACTTTATCATCAGGACAGCGGCAGCTATTGTCATTTGCAAGAGCTTTAGCCAGAGATCCTGCGATACTTCTCATGGATGAAGCTACATCCAATATCGATACAGAAAGTGAGATTCTCATACAGGAGTCATTGAGCAAGCTGATGGAGGGAAGAACAAACATTGCAATAGCTCACAGGCTTTCAACAATACAGAAAGCTGATAAGATATTTGTAATACATAAAGGAGAAATCAGGGAATCCGGAACACATCAGGAATTGCTTGATAAAGAAGGTATATATTATAATTTATATAAGCTTCAGTATCAAACTTAAAATAAACAGAGGAACATTCCTTAACGCAAAAGAAACTCTCCTTGTCCGAGCAAGGGATGTCCCTTAACATTAAACATCTTGAGAGGCAGTGACTGTTGAATATGAGTAGCATAAGAAATGAAGTAGAAAGGGCTGTTAAAGAGGCAGGCAGAATAATCCTGGAAACAGAACTGGATGAAAAGTTAATTGAAAAAAAAGGCTCAAAAAACTTTGTAACTCATGTAGACCTGGAGGTACAAAAGGTACTTAGCAGAAGTCTGAAAGAAATAATTCCTGAATGCAGTTTCTTAAGAGAAGAATCTGTAAGTGATACTTTGAATACAAATAAACCTACGTGGATTATTGATCCAGTGGATGGCACGACTAATCTAATGAGAGATTATAAATGGTCGGCAATCTCCGTTGCTTTATTTGTTGAAGGAAAGCCTTTTGTAGGAGTAGTATATAATCCATACTTAAATGAAATGTTTTCGGCTCAGGCTGGAGAAGGTACATACTTGAATAACAAGAAGGTGAAAGTTACGACACGGAGCCGTTTTGAGGAATGTCTTATTGCTTTTGGAACCACTCCCTATGACAGGACTCAGGCTCATCGTACATTTGAATTAGCCGAAAAAATATTTGTGGATTGCCTGGAGATTAGACGTGGTGGTGCGGCATCAATTGATCTTGCCTATGTGGCGTGTGGCAGACTGGATGGATTTTTTGAGATGGGACTTCAACCCTGGGATTATGCAGCAGGACTGTTGTTAATCCAGGAAGCTGGTGGAAAGATTACTAATTGGGAAAATAATAACTTATATAATTTACAACCAAGCAGTATCCTAGCTACCAACGGACTTATTCATGAGCATATGCTCAGCTACATTAGGAAATACTCATTAAGAAAAGATAATAAAGGGAATAATTTTAAAATATAAGGTGCACGTTAACTCATAATGAATGCACTTACCCCAATCTTAGTAAGGAGGCGGTTGTATGGGTGGAATAGCGGCTGCTTATGTTTTTCCTCATCCTCCTCTGGCAGTACCCGGAGTAGGAAAGGGAAGTGAGAAAGGTGCTCAAAAAACAATAGATGCAATGGTAAGAGCTGCTGAATCTATTAGAAAAGACAACCCGGATACAATTATTGTCACTACACCTCATGGGCCTGTATTCCAGGACTTCATATATATAAACACTTCAAAAAGATTAGCTGGTGATTTGAGCAGGTTCGGAGACAGGAATACAAGGTTGGAATTTGAAAACAACCTGGATCTGGTACAGAGAATTATAAACCGCGCTCAGAAAGAAGGCTTACCTGCAGGGGGTCTGGATGACAGCATTGCCAGGAAATTTCATATTTCTGGAGAATTAGACCACGGAGTATTAGTTCCTTTGTATTTTGTAAGCAATGTACTAAAAAATGTGAAGCTGGTGCAAATATCTATTGCAGGCCTTCCTTTTGAAGAACTCTATAAATTCGGAATATGTATAGGAAAAGCTGCGGAGGAAACAGAGGGGAAAACAGTATTTATTGCCAGTGGTGATCTTTCTCACCGCCTGTCAAAGGATTCTCCTTATGAATACAGCCCTAAGGGAAGGGAATTTGATAATCTGGTTGTAGAAGCTTTTAAAAATCTGGATGTGGAAAAACTATTAACTTTAAAAGAAAGTTTTTGTGAAGAAGCAGGAGAATGTGGCTTAAGGTCTTTTCTTATGATGTTTGGAGCCCTGGATGGATACGAATTAAAATCTGAAGTTTATTCTTATGAAGGACCATTTGGAGTAGGATATTCAGTGGCAAGCTTCAATGTATTGGGGAAAAATGATTCGGATAGTGTTTTAAAAAGAGTGAGAGAGAAGTATTTCCATGAAATTGAGAAAATCCGGGAAGCGGAGGATTTCCGGGTACGACTGGCAAGATTAGCTCTTGAAGAATATGTGAGGAACAAAAAGGTTATAAAAATACCTGATTGGATTCCAGATGAATTGTTAAATGAAAAAGCAGGTGTGTTTGTATCTATAAAGAAGCAGGGACAGTTAAGAGGATGCATAGGCACAATTGCTCCTACGAGAAAAAATATAGCTGAAGAAATTATTTACAACGCCATAAGTTCCGGAACCCGTGACGGGAGATTTTATCCGGTTGAAGAGGAAGAACTGGACAAACTGATATACTCGGTTGACATTTTAAAGGAACCGGAACCAATCAGATCCATAGATGAACTGGATGTTAAAAAATATGGAGTTATTGTGAGATCCGGCTATAGGACGGGACTCCTGTTGCCGAATTTAGAAGGCATAAACACTCCTGAGGAGCAGGTTGAAATAGCTCTTAAAAAAGCGGGTATAAAGCCTCACGAAAAATTTGATATGGAGAGGTTTGAAGTTGTAAGATATAAATAAAGATGTAATTAATAATATAAATAATATAGTAATAATGTAAGTAACGATGTAAGTATAGATGTAAATAAAATATGTGATTAATGAATGAAAATTTTTATCTGGGAGCTGATACTATCAATACAGGATATAAGGAAGCCAGATATTTTGAAAAAGCTGGCGAAAGCAGTGTGCGCTGTTTTCTTTGTCCTCATAATTGCTTAATTAAACCTGGAGCTGTTGGTATTTGTCAAGTTCGAAAGAATATTGACGGTATACTTTACTCATTGAATTACGGCAAGATTGCTTCAATAGCGCTGGATCCTATTGAAAAAAAGCCTCTGAAAATGTACAGGCAAGGATCCATGATATTATCGGCAGGAACCTTCGGCTGTAATCTGAAGTGTTCATTTTGTCAGAATTGGAGTATATCCCAGGTAGAACCCGACACTGTTTTTGTTCCACCAGAGGTTTTAGTAGAAAAAGCAGAAGAAAGTACAAAATATGGCAATATTGGAATAGCATATACTTATAATGAGCCTTCCATATGGTTTGAATATGTTCTTGAAACATCAAAACTGGCCAAAGAAAACGGACTTGACAATGTTCTTGTAACAAACGGATTTATAGAAAAAGAGCCATTAAAGGAACTGATTCCTTATATTGATGCTTTGAATATTGATGTTAAGTCCTTTTCCGAGGATTTTTACAAGAAAATTTGTAAGGGCAGGCTTTTAAATGTAAAGGAAATTGTGGAACTGGCAGCAGAAAATTGCCACGTGGAAATCACTACTCTTGTTATACCAGATTTAAATGATTCTCTTGAAGAGATTGCTGAGCTTTCTAAATGGATTTCCTCAATTTCAAATAAAATACCGCTCCATTTAACGAGATTTTTTCCGAATTATAATATGAGGGATATAAATCCTACTCCAAGAGAAACCATACTAAAAGCAAAATCAATAGCTTCAGAATATCTTTTATATGTATTTGCAGGCAATATGTAGAGCTAATAGAACCACTTTGTTGGTAATAGAAATGTCCAGGGCATGGTAATAATGGCTAAAGTAATTGCCACCTTAAATCTTAATTTCCTGTCATCCATTTCTCTAAGGGTAATTTTATAATTAAAGATAAATATAAAGATTGCTGCAATGAGCATTGATAATACTATGATTACTATTGCCCAGGGATAACTATAGGGATCAAAGTTTATTCCATTTGCCATTTCATAGGGAAGGCCGAAGTAGTCTCCAAACATACCAAACAGAAACAATATGGTAGCACCAATTATATCTGATATAAATCCAAATATCCAAACTTGAAATACACTTTTAGTGTAGAATGTTTTTAAATTGTTTCCGGTACCAGCAAGTTTATAAATAAAAAAGCAAGCCACAATAACCAGAGAATCAATAATGAAGTTACCTGCAAGGGTTATGAAAACAACCGGTGGAAAGAACATAATAAACCATAATGGGAAAATCACGTTGTATAGCTTTAATTGTTTCATGATATTTTTCTCCTTTTAATTATTTTTACCTTTAATAATTCAACAAAAATAATTCCACTTTAAAAACGCCACTATAATAATGCTACTGTAATAATGCCACTAATCGTTTGTAAGATCACCGTTCCCGCTTACAGGTATTGTTTCACCAAGAAAGGTAGGTTCTGGTTTTATAATCACATAAAAGAAATCCTTTACTCTCGCAAGTAATTCTCTTAACTCTCTTATTTCCTGCCCGATATATTGCCGTGGATCAGAGGCTACGCCGTAGGCATCAAGGCCTAGTTTTTCGGCAGTATACAGAGCCCGGTATAAATGATATTTCTGTGTTACTATAATTATCTTATTCGCCAGAAAAATATCTCTTGCACGATAAATGCTTTCATAGGTGGAAAAACCAGCGTGATCCATAAAAATGTGTTGTGAAGGTATTCCTCTTTCAATAGCAAATTTTTTCATAACATTGACTTCATCATATTCCTTGCGGCCATGGTCACCACTCATCAGCAACCTATCAGAAGCTCCTCTTTTATATAATTCAATACCTTGAAGCAGCCTGTCCTCAAGCATATGACTAGGTCTTCCTCCATCCCAAACGCCTGCTCCAAGAACAAGAATGCAATCAGCATCAATAGAAGCCGCTTCATCTACAGTAATGATTCTATGTTCAACTGATGATTTAATATATTTATTTATAATTACTATTGATGCAAACACTGACATGCAAAATAGTACTAGAATATATATGGCAATAATTATTCTTCTTTTATGTCTTACCATTTTATTATTTAAAGCAGCTCCTTTGTCCATAATGCCAATATAATATTAATATTCTGTTGCTTTAATATTATATTTAGTATGCAGGCAAGTCAAGCGCAACCTGAGCATCAGCCTATGCAAACTCGCTTCGCTTGCTGGTTCAGAGGGCACCTTGCAATCCCCCACTGAACAAGGTTGTTATTATAGTTCGCATCAATTCAGCTCCGCTTATATAAGCGATAGCTGAACTGATGTTTGGTTAAAACAAGGGGAAGGTTTCTTTAAAGATACCTTCCCCAAAAAGTTATTAACAGGTGTAATACATTTTAATAAGTCTAACCTTTAATAAGTCTAACCTTTAATAAGTGTAAACCATTTTGCCTGATCTTAATGCTATAGGTCTTGACCAAAGCCATTTGTTTGTTGCACTGTCATCAAAGTAATATATTGCACCTTTAGTAGGGTCATGACCGTTTAAAGCTTCAAGCGCTGCTTTTCTTGCTGTATCTGTTGCGGGTTTGTTTATCCAGCCGTTTTCAACAGGTGTAAACTGATAGAATTTACTATCCTTCTGATAAATGACACTGGTAATGGTGTTTGGGAAACGCGGATCCTTCACTCTGTTTACTACAACCGCGCCAACTGCTACCTGAGCCAGGTAAGGTTCACTGACTGCTTCTGCAGTTATTAACCTTGCAAGTAAATCCAATTCATATGAAGAATAAGGAATAACGGCATTGCCAGTGTAACCGGTTTGCGTGCTGCTATTTGTGCTTGAGGTATTTCCTCCGTTTACTTCCGGTATAATCAGTTTTTGTCCAACATAAATCATATCATCCCACTTGTTATTTGCTTTTCTCAGTGACCAGAGAGAGATACCAGCCCTTTTTGCAATAAGGTACAGAGTGTCTCCGCTTTTAACAGTATAATCTGTAGCAGGGACTTTCAGTTTCTGGCCCGGGTAGATTATATCACTTGTAAGGTTATTGGTATTTTTGATTGTAGCTACACTGGTGTTGAATGTTTGACTTATTAAATAAAGAGAATCATTCTTCACCACAGTGTAAGAGCCCGCATACGCTGGGAAAGACAGCGTTAAAAATAATAATATGGCAATAATAAAGGCTGATGCCTTTTTCCTATTAGTAAGAAACATTTTGATTCCCCCTTTTGCCTCCGAGGTTAGTTGACGGGTTCGGGTTGAGGACCCCTACTCAAAAGAGATTCACCCCATTTATTTCATCCCCCGTACTCCGTATGTGGAGATTCGGCATTTTTTGTGTATTTTAACATAGGGGTATGGGTAAACTCCAGGCTAAATATGTGGAAATGCAGGCATATGATGGAGAAAAGGGGGTTCATTAGGTATATATCCCGTAATATATTTATCCCGCAATAAGATCAGTCTCTTCTGGATACAAATTGTCACAGTATTTTGTTATTAAAGGCTTAAGCTCAGGGAATTGATAATTGTTCAAAGGTATTTCCTGCAATATCTGTATGCTTTTGTTAAAATCCGATACAAGGTTTACATTGTACTCCATAAGTATATGCTTTAAATTGGTATTTTCCCAATTTACCCATCTTGCGTATCTGGAACGTTCATCAATGTAAAGTTTTGAAACTTCCGATGAATCGGCTCTGTTATATAGTTCTTCACAAACAAAAGTGTTGCATATTATATTTCTGTAACGGGGAGGAATGGTACATCCATAACCGCTTTTTACAAATGGACATACTCTGAAGAATATTGTAAAGTCCTTTATGTTATCTAATTCCGGCAGATTTCCATTATTCTTATATTCATTATATAAAGACTCGTCAAAGAAACCCTTTGTTTGCAAACAATAAGGCTGAGTAGTTGTACCAGGATGTGAGAGGATAGTATCAAGTACTATAAGCCCTTCAGTTGTTTTAACCATTCTTTGTATATCAAGAAGAGAAAATTCAGGGAAATAGAAACAACAGCCTCTGTTCTTTATGCTACAAAGGCTTATTCCAAAGGTACTGGTACAATTGGAACAATCGGTGCAAACATAACGAGGATTGCCTTCTTCAATTTCGATATATATTTTTCCCATATATAAACTCCTTATTTTGAGAAAATTTGAAAGTTTACAAAAAACAATTATATATTCATTTAACTTTTATACACAAATATGCAGGTTGATGATTATAAGCCATTTAAAGTTAATTTTGTCAATTAAATCAAGTGATAATTTTATCACTTAACAGGGGATTATTTTTTAAAATCTTGCTCATTATTTTTCATACTTCTTTTATTTTCCATGCTTCATACCTGTTTATTTAATATCATTTCTAAGCAGAATAAATAGAGGAGATGATTTAATTATGATACTTTTGCTGATAGTGCAGTTTCTGGTCGCAATGCTGCTGTATGACATATTTTTAGTAGTATATTACGTATGTTACAAGACTAAAATAAATCGCCTTCTTGAAGAAATAAATTCACTGGAAGATTTGCTATATTTACATACTATGGATTTCCAAAACATAGTGGTGGAAATTCTTCGAAGAAAAGGGAATAAGGTAAAATTTACAGACAAGTGTGGAGAATATAATAATGGATATATAATTAATAATATTAAGTATGCAGAAATATGGAAACACGGCCTGAATCATCTGGTAGAAATAGAGGCTGCTTTAAAGCTATTACATTGTATGGAAACAAATTCAATTTACAGGGGAATATTAATTACACTGGGTGATTATAAGCAGAATACTATAAAGTTTTGCTTTAAAAATGCAATTGAATGTATCAATGGAGAACAGCTATTAAAAATGTGCAAGGAAGTTCAAAGAAAGAAGGCAGCTTTGCAAACTACAATAATTAATTAAAATGCCAGAGTTTTCAGACAACTAAAACTTTTTGCCCCGAAACGATTTTAAATTTTAAATAGTAAAAAATGTTGAAAAAACAACTTGATTATGGCAACTTGATTATGATAGAATATCACAGACAAAAAAATATAGTAAATAATATCTTTAAGTTTGGTACCGTGATGCCTACAAGATATTGTACTGAAATTTAGGTATAAAGTAATGTGTGTATACTTTATGCCTAGTATTAAGGTCGAATCTTGTCTGCATTTATCAGACAAGATTTTATTATGTGCAAAGGGGTGTTTTTATGGAAAAAACTCAAAAAGTAATCGGCTATTTACCTGATGAACGACCACCAATATGGCAACTACTATTATATGCAATTCAGCAGGTTATTGTAATGTTCCCTGCAACAGTTGCTGTCGCAATTATAACAGGCTTTCATATTTCAACAACAATCTTTGCAAGTGGTTTTGCCACATTATGTTTTATCTTTGTTACAGGAAGAAAAATACCATTATATTACGGCTCGAGTTTTTCTTATATTGCAGCAATAGGAAGCTTGATGGCTTCAGAATCACTGGCAGCCTATACACTAAATGAAAAGATATCTTATGCACAATTCGGTATAGTCATGTCAGGTTTTGTATCAATAGCTGCAGGACTAATTATTAACCGTTTTGGAAAAGATTCAATTGAGAAAGTTCTTCCTGCGTCTATCACCGGCCCTATAGCAATGGTAATTGGACTTACCCTTGCAGGAACAGCTTTAAAAGATGCTTCTTCAATTGCAATTGACACTTTGGGTACGGTTACTGTTGGAGAATCCCAGGTAGCTTTAGCTCAAAATATGGCTTGGATAATATCCCTTGTTACTTTAATTTCAACTATATTATTTTCAGTATATTTAAAAGGCGTAATAGGGCAGCTTCCATTAATTTTAGGACCAATTGTTGGATGTATTGTTGCATTTATTATTAAACTTGCAACAGGAATTGATCTCTTTAGGGTTCTTCCCGATACCGCAAAAAGTGGGATTTTCGCACTTCCGATATTTACTTTACCCAGGCCATCCTGGGCAGCAGTTGCGGCCATCATGCCGATAGCAATTGCAACTATTCCAGAATCAACAGCTCATGTATACCAACTTGATATATATGTTAATGACTTTGCAAAGAAAAAAGGCTCAAGCAAAGTTTATAATATTGCGGACAAGCTGGGGCTTAACCTAATTGGTGATGGTATCGGAGACATAGTTTCAGGCTTTATTGGAGGACCTGCAGGTACAAACTATGGAGAAAATATCAGTGCTATGGCAATTACAAAAGTTTTCTCCATATCGGTTCTCATCGCAGCTTCAATTATTGCTATGATAATATCCTGCTTTACTCCCTTGGTAAATGCAATCTATGCAATACCGACAGCAGTTATAGGCGGCCTGGAAATATATTTGTTCGGTGCTATAGCAGCACAAGGTGTTGCAATTATGGTTGAGAAGAAAGTAGATTTGTTCAGTTCAAAAGTTATTGCGACTATTGCAACCATTATGATTATCGGTCTCGGCGGTCAGTATGCATTCGGAGGCAATATTCCTTTCTTCGGAATAGAAGTACCTTGTATTGCCGGAGCTGCAATATTTGGAATTATTCTCAACCTAATTTTGAGCATTGGAAATAAGAAGACAGCTAAATAGTATTAAGGTATTAATATAGCAAATTAATAATAAAATATAAAGATATAGAAAGTTTGCAGATCACGGCTGCAAGCTTTCTATATCTTCATTGATGATAATATACTGCTGCTTTACCATTGACAATTCAATAAAATTCTTGTAATATTGTTTTTGTGACCATGTGGAGAGATGGCTGAGCTGGTCTAAGGCGCACGACTGGAAATCGTGTGTACTCATAAAAAGGGTACCGAGGGTTCGAATCCCTCTCTCTCCGCCACAATTTGTCTGAAAACCCTGATGAAATCAGGGTTTTCAGCGTTTTAGAGGATAAAACTGTGTGAAGCATAGGGACGGTTCTTCTGCTTCCTTCTAATGGAAGCAGAAGAACCGTCCCTATGCTTCTTAAAGCTTTCGGCTGGGTTTTCTCAGCATTTTCATAATTTATGTATAAATTGCCGTTGTATGTAAAAAATAAATAAAAACTAAGAAACAAATAAAAACTTATGGGAAGAATTATACATGTTTAAATTTATCTCAAAAAAAATTCGCCAGTTATCTCAAAAAAGTAAAAATATATATGAAAATACTCCACCAGGTAAAAATAATTATGGACCAGTATTGCCTGATTTAAGAAGAAACCTGGAGATTATTAAAGGTATTTTTAACGAAAGCAGTGATGTGATAATTCATGAGTTTAACTTTGGGCATGACAGAAAATTTAAAGGGGCACTGATTTTCATCAACAGCTTGGTAGATAAAGAAAAAATCCATAAAAATATCCTGAACCCTTTGATGTATGGAGCATTACTGCTTAAAAAGGATATTGATATGGATTTTACCAACATTGATAATATTAAAAAGAACTTAATATCTGTAACAGATACTAAAAAAGTGACACTGTTGGACGATCTGATTGATAATCTATTAACAGGAGCAGCCATTCTATTGGTAGATGGAGCAAAAGAGGCTTTAGCTATTGACACCGAAAAACGGGAATCCCGCAGTATAGAGGAACCGGGAACAGAGGCAGTTGTACGTGGGCCTAGGGAAGGCTTCAATGAAAATGCTAATGTAAGCATTTCACTTATCCGCCGGAAAATAAAAGCTCCTGATTTATGCGTAGAAAAATTTGTTATAGGTGAAAAATCAAAAACAGATGTATATATTGTATACCTGAAAAGCGTTGCTAATCCGAAACTGATTGAAGAAATCAGAATAAGGCTGAACAGAATAAAAATCGATGCGGTTCTGGAATCAGGCTATATTGAACAGTTTATAGAGGATGCTCCATTCTCTATTTTTCCTACAGTTTCAAACAGTGAAAAACCTGACAAGATTGTGGCAAAAATACTGGAAGGCCGAGCTGCAATTTTGGTTGACGGTACACCTTTCGCTTTGGTAGTGCCCATGCTTTTTATTGAAAGTTTCCAAAGTGGCGAGGATTATTATACCAGGCCTTTTCTTGCAAGCTTTATGCGTATAGTCAGGTTTTTGTCCTATATAATAAGCACTTTGGGTCCAGCTATTTATGTAGCATTAACTGTATTCCACCAGGAGCTAATACCTACCCAGTTGTTGATATCTATTGCAGCAGGGCGTGAAAGAGTGCCTTTTCCAGCATTATTAGAAGCTTTATTGATGATTTTTACCTTTGACATTTTAAGAGAAGCAGGAGTACGGTTACCGAAAGCGGTGGGACAAACAGTAGGTATCGTTGGAGCTCTTGTATTGGGTCAAGCCTCAGTTGAGGCCGGCCTTATAAGCCCAATCATGGTAATTGTTGTATCTTCAACTGCTATCGCGAGTTTTGCTGTACCGGCACAGACCGATTCAGGAACGGTATTAAGATATTTATATCTTGCACTTGCAGGGCTTGCAGGTGGCTTCGGCATAATTATGGGACTTTTGGTAACCTTGTTGCATCTTGCCTCTTTAAGATCTTTCGGAGTGCCATATTTATGGCCTATTATACCCCTTAATATTTCCGGTTTGAAGGATGTTTTTATAAGAATGCCTCTTTGGACTATGCAGAAGCGTCCTAGGGCTATAGTTTGGGGTGATAGCAACTCCTATCTCCAAAGTCCGGGTTTAATGCCATCACCATATAAAGAAGACTACGACGGTTCCAAATAAAAGGAGTTAGGATATAATGAAGAAAAAAATGCATTTAGCAGTTAAAATATTAATTTTGTACCTCATTATGTCGTTTATTCTATCCGGATGTTTAGGAGCAAGAGAAATAAATGATTTGGAAATCGTCATAGGAATGGGAATTGATAAAGATATGGACACAGGAAATATTTTACTAACAGCACAGATAGTTAAAGAAGGGGAAATGGGGAAAATATCAGGAGGCGGTGGAGGCGGAGAAGAAAGTAAGGCCTACTGGAATGTCACAAGTACAGGAAAAACTATTTTTGATGCAGTAAGGCAAGTAACACATAAGACAGGAAACAGGCTTTTTGTATCACACAATCAGGCTGTAATATTTGGTAATGATATAGCCTCAGAAGGTTTGCAAAAATATATTGACTTTTTTTTACGAGCCCACGAAATGAGGCCTACTACATTGATCCTTGTTGCCGAGGATAAGGCTTCAGATATTATGAATGCCAAACCGGAAACCGAGAGGCTCCCTGCAATGAATATTACAAAACTGGTTAAGTCCTATGGATTTACATCCTATTTTTATAAAGTGAACATGAAAGATTTTACTTCATGCACAATGAGTGCTACTACATCTCCGGTAGCACCATTAGTTAGTATATTCGGGGACATGGAGAACAAGGATGTTTATATATCAGGTATGGCTGTCTTCAAAAATGACAAAATGATAGGCAAACTAAGCCAGGAGGAATCCCGGGGAGTTTTATGGGCATTAGGTAAAGTGAAAAGTGGTGTAGTACTTGTTTCTTCTCCCGATAAACAAGGAAATGTTGCTTTAGAAATTTTAGAAGCTAAAAGCAAAGTAACACCAGAAATAAATGATGGCAAAATAGTAGTGCATATAAAAATCAAAGTGGAGTCTAGCCTTTCAGAACAAACTACCACCGAAAACCTGGCAGATATTTCGACCTTTGAAAAAATACAGAAAGCCCAGGATGAAGTTATCCGGCAGGAAATAATGGCATCCTTTAATAAATCCAAGGAATTAAACGCTGATGTTTTTGGTTTTGGTGAAATGGTGCATAAAAAATATAAAAATGAATGGAAAGTTTTAAAGGATAATTGGGATGAAATATACCCAACTATAGAATTAAATATTAACGTTGAAACAAAGATACAAAAGACTGATTTATTAAAAAAAACTGCATCACGAGATGTAGAGGAGAAATAATATGAGTATCGAGAAAGGGAAAATCACAACTTCACAATTACTTTTCTTAATTACTGGTTTTGTACAGGGCTCAGCTTTATTAATAGATTTTACTGTAGGAATAACCAAAAACCAGACATGGATGATTGTATTAGCAGGATTGGTTTTGGCAGCTCCCATTATTATATCCTATGTAGCGCTAGCAAAAAGGTTTTCTGGAATGAATGTAATTCAAATTAACGATATAATATACGGCCGTTTTCTGGGCAAAGCCGTATCTATATATTACATATTCTTTTTTTTAATGACTTTGTCTTTTAATATTCGTGATGTAGGTGAATTGTATGTAACTTTTTTAATGCCGGATACACCTTTTATATTCTTGCTTGCAGTTTTTGCGGCAACTTGTTCCTATGCAGTTATTAAAGGCATAGAAGTATTGGCGAGGGTGAGCCATTTGTTTGTGGCTGTTGGGATATTTTCACCGGTTATTACCTTCATACTTTTGATTGACCAAATGGATTTCTCCAATTTTCTGCCATTTTTTGAATTGCCATCGGTAAAAATATTACAGGGAATTCATATCATGATGGCTATTCCTTTTGGAGAAACGATTATTTTTCTTATGATTATGGGATCTCTAAATAAGACTGAACATGCAGTTAAAAATACTCTTATTGGACTATTAATTGGCACCTTAAGCCTTCTTCTTGTAGCTGTCAAAAATACAGCGGTATTAGGTAGGACACAAACCATATGGACTGCTACGTCCTTTCAGTCAATCAGGCTAATTGATATTGGGACTGTATTAACAAGGATGGATTTTGTAATCGGCATTGCACAGACACTATTAACTTTTTTAAAATGCAGTCTTTTCTTTTATGCATTAGTAACAGCAATTTCTCAGTTGTTTGGTTTAAAGTCATATTTGCCTTTGGTTTTACCTTTAGCCGGCATCGAGGTCATAATTGCTGCCACTGTTTTCCAATCGCCGGTTGATCATGCTGTCATTACGCAAAATGCGGGTATTATTTATTCTGCTCCACTTATGTTTATTATTCCGCCGGTTTCGTTATTGATTGCCAAAATACGAGGTTTACCAAAGCATGAAAGGGGTAAAGATGCATGATATTTCTCTTAATTATTTATGCTTTAATTTTAATATTAAATGTTCCAGGCCTTATAAAGAGAAAGGAATGGAGAGAACTCACGGCTTTTCTCATTCTATATGTTTTTGCTTTTATCTTAGGTATATTATATGTTCTTGACGTACCTATACCAAGTCCGATGAAAGGCTTGCAACATCTTATTGCTGATATATTAGGTATAAAATACCCGCAGTAGCAGATAGATATTAGCAGGTAGGAATTGAGATTCACGTATTTATTCTAATCCCCGGTCGAAGCGAGTTTGTTGCATGTTGGAAATGTGCTGTCTACACTATAAACATTGTCTCTGTTTTGAGTTTATAAATATCAACGTTAACGCATACTTATAAACAACAAATGATTCTGTTAATAGAACTCTTCTTACATATACAAAAGGTCTTCTAAGTCATCAAATGAAAATACTATCTATAGCCTCTGCCATCATTATAATAATCTAAATAATGAACATTTCCTTTGAGTACTACATTTATATTTGTGTAAATCTTTTTTTCAGATGGAAGAGTACCCTCCACAAGGTATTCGAAAAGTAGCTTCACAGGATAATAACCCTGGCAGAACCTTTCCTCGCAGAGCAGTGCAGTAATATATCCTTCAAGAAGTAGTTCTTTTGAAAGTGCATTAATTTCATGGCCAATCAGTACTATTTCTTCAATGTTCATCTCCTTAAGATGCTTGCCAAATATGCCGGCGCCTCCGCCGTCCATAACATATATACCGCTTAATGATGTTTGAGATAGGGCCTTTTCCAGAATTTCATTTTCATGATCGACCTCATAGGTGTAAATATCGGATATGTTTATGTAGGGAGAATTTTTCTGTATATATTTGCAAAAGCCCTGAAGCCTCTCAGAAAAGTATATAAGATCTACCTTACGCACCATAACACAGATGTTGCCGCGATGATTCATAAACTTAGACAGTAATTCACCTGCCATCATGCCGGAGAGGTTATCGTCAGGACCGTAATAAAAAAGTACATCGCTGTTCTCAAAATGTGCACTGACAATTGCGGTGGGAATGGAGTGTGTTTTGGTATATTCTATAAGCTGGTCTAATTTATAAATATGAAGAGGCACTATTGCAAGACCGTTTATCTGTTTTTCCTCAAGAATTTTAATTATTTCAAGATGTATATCAGGGTTATATGTGACATTTACAAAATAGGTTATGATTTCAGTACCAAAATCAGCCAGTTCCTTTTCAATGCATTTAAGTCCTTTATGGACATCATTCCAGAAAAATTCAGGCTCCTCAGGCATTACAACCAAAATCTTAAAGTTGCTTCGAAGAGCGAACTTCCTGGCTATAGAATTAATCGAATAATTAAGCTCTTTGGCTTTTTCGATAACCTTTTGTTTTGTTTCCGCCTTTATTCGTCCTTTGTTATTCAGCGCCCTATAAACTGTGCCTACTGATATATTCAGTTCCCGTGCAATATCTTTAATTGTAGCCTTCTTCACGGTGCATTTGCTCCTCTTGCGTTAACGATTACTTTAATTATATAGCATTCACTTTCACAATATAGCATTAATAATTTAAGGTGTCAATCACGTAACTAATACAATTTTAAGTCATTTAGCAGCAGTTTACAAAAATAAACCCAATCCCTGTTATTAGAGGCATTTTGAGGATTTTAACAAAATGTTTGAAGTTACAAAAATATAATATTCTGGTTTGTTTTTTTCTATTGACTCATCAAAAAAGTAGTAATATAATAAATTTGTGTCAACGTTGACATTTTTCCTGATAAAATAAATACGCAGATTAAGTTACTAGAGATGTAGCAAATGCACATGATCATTTTGAAAAGCACAACCTTACTTTTTGTGGTTTTACATCTTTGAAACTATTCCCCGGCACCGCATATGTTTCAGAAACGTATATGTTGCTGAAACGATTGCATAACCCTTTGAATACCGGGAAGTGTTGAGAAGTATAAAGTTGAATTAATATTCTATTTTGTAGTTTTATAAGAGTAAAACTTTTTATGGTGTTTCTAGGTTTGGATGAAGTAATATCACTTCATCAATAAATAACAAAATTATAAAGGAGGCTTAAAAATGAAGAAAGTAATCGCAATTCTGCTTACGCTTGCATTGCTAGTCGCTTTCGTAGGATGTACATCTAATCAACAAAAGGGAAGCGACACGAAGACAACAGAAACAACTGCTGCAGATCAAGGGGATAAGCAGACAGAAAAAGAACCTGAGCCAGTAACACTTAAATGGGTTGGCGCAGGTTGGCTTGCAGGTGAAAAAGCTGATACACTTATTCAAAGATGGGAAGCTCAAAACCCGCATGTAAAAGTTGAATACACAGAACTTGGAAGTTTAGTTAATGATGAATACCTTAAGAACCTCGATGTTATGATTGCATCAGGAGAGCAAATCGACCTGACATATCTTGGCGTCACAGATTTACTTGTAAGAGCACTTAATGGTGCAGCACTTCCAATTAATGATGCAATTGCACAAAACGGTCATGATTTTGAAAAAGATTACACTGGTCTTGCAAAAAGCATGCTGACTGTTGATGGCAATATCTATGGTGTACCTTATGCCAATAATACATTTAAGGTTTTCTACAACAAGACCATGACTGATGCAAAGGGTATCACAATACCTGAAAAATGGTCCATAGATGAATTCACAGATATCGCAAAGAAGCTTAATGATCCTGATAATAAAGTATGGGGCTGTATATTCCCATCTACTTGGTCGGATCTTTGCTACGCACCTGCAGAAGTAGCAGGCTGGACTATGGCAAAGAAGGATGCATCAGGAAAGTTTGTACCAAACTTTGATGATGAAATATTCAAAACAAGTATGAAATGGGTATACGATCTCGGAATGACTCATAAAGTTTCACCTTCAATTGCAACAATCAAGGCAGAATCACTGAACCGCCGTGTTGCACTTGCAAATAAACAGACTGCAATGATCGTAGATGGACCATTTACTTTGGTATTCTTACAAACCTATATGTTTAATGATCCTGGTACAGGACCACTTGATTTTGAACTTGGTATAGCAGACCTTCCGTATATTACTAAAGAAGCAGGAGACAACGCTTCATTCCTTTCACTTGTTGGTGCTTTCTGGTTCCCGAAAACATGTGCTAATATAAATGAAGCATACAAATTAGCCCGCTTTATTTGTAATGGTAACTTTGATAAGGGTACTTACATGCCTGCTTATACAGGTGCCGATATGAAAGCAGCAACAGATGTATTATTGAATTTTACAGATTCAAAGGGACAACTGCATAAAGATATTTATCCCTATGATATTGTTCTTAAAGCTGTTACAGTTCCCAATGAATCCCATATAAGCTACTGGAAGATGGACCCGACAATATTTGCAAAATATGTTCCTGCATTGTATACATTATTTAACGAGCAGTACACTACTTACCTGACCGGTGAAGTAACTCTTGAGAAGTTTGTTGAGAATATGCAGAAACTTGGAGCGGCTGAAATTGCTAATGTAAATTAATGAAAAATATGCTAAGATAATTTCAGAGAAGTAATTGTAATATAAATACAGAGAAGTAATTGGAATAGAGAGTGAGCCGGCCTGAAACCGCTCACTCCTATACCCCAATATAGAACAATAGTAATATTGTTTTACTAGAATTAAAAGAGGGGGAAATTCTTTGTCAAATAATGAATATGTGCTCAATGGCAAAGTTAATAGGCATAATAATGCCCAAAGGAAAAAAGGATCCGGCTTAAGAACCCAGAAAGCAAAAGATAATTTCTGGGGTTATGTCTTTATTTTGCCTAACTTGATTGGTTTTTCTGTTTTTACAGTATTCGGTATAGTTTTTTCTCTATATATGAGCTTTACAAATTGGAATCTCGTAAAGGGATTTGAAGTTGCCCAGTTTGTAGGACTAAATAATATAAAAAGTATGTTCGGGGATGTATATTTAGGTGCTTCTTTAAGGAATAATTTATTGTTATTGCTTGTTATTCCCATAACAGTTGCTTTAGCGGCAATTTTTGCTTCTATTATGAACTTCGGAATTTATGGGCGTTCGCTCGCAAGATCGCTCTTTTTTCTGCCATATGTAACTAATGTAGTAGCTATTGCCACAGTATGGCAGGCACTACTGCATCCGACGTCAGGTCCCATTAATAATTTTTTAACGGCAATTGGTATTCCAAAGGATAATCTCCCAAGGTGGCTTTCCGATATGAAATGGGCATTGCCTGCTCTTATGATAATACTTATCTGGAAAGACCTTGGGTATAATATATTGATGTATAGTGCAGGATTGCAGAATATTTCAAGTGATTATTATGAAGCTGCAGATATAGATGGAGCAAATGCAATCCAAAAGTTTTTTTACGTTACGGTACCCATGCTTACACCAACAACGTTTTTATTAACAACACTTGGAATAATTTCAAGTCTTCAAATGTGGACAATAGCGCAAATCATTACAGACGGGGGTCCGGGAACGGCTACCTATACACTGGCGCTTTATATTTACCGCAGTGCCTTTATCACTTACCGTACAGGTTATGCTTGCGCTTTGGCATGGCTACTATGCATAATGATTCTTACAATTACGCTGATCCAATGGAGAGGCCAGAAGAAATGGGTAAACTACTAAGAAAGGAGATTGAACGATGACTTCCAGGAGAAAAAAACATGGCAAAGTAAATAAGATATTACGGGAGGCTTGGAAAATCTTACTTTCGGTTATTATAATTGTGGCAGGTTTTGTAATGATATTTCCGTTTCTTTGGATGATTTCGGCCTCTTTCAAGGGTATAAATGATGTATTTGAATTTCCGATCCGATGGATACCAAACCCAATAACAACAAAAGGATATGAGCTTTTGTTCAGTGGGAAAGTTCCATTCCTTGTTTTTTATAAGAACTCTATAATAGTTGCTGTTTTAGGACTAGCCGGTACATTCTTTTCCTGTACTATGGCCGGTTACGCATATGCAAAAATAAACTTTGTTGGACGGGATAAGATATTTCTTCTTAAACTGTCAACAACAATGATACCTTCAATGGTTACAATACTGCCGACCTTTATGATATACTCAAAACTCGGACTTATAAATACACGTACTGCATTATGGCTTCCGTGGACTTTTGGCGGAGCAATGGGTGTATTTATTATGAGACAGTTTTTTGTATCGCTACCTAACGAGCTTGTTGAGGCAGCCAGGATAGATGGTGCAAGTCATCCGCGCATATATTGGAATATTGCAATTCCTAGTGCGAGACCAGCTATTTCTACACTTTTGTTCCTGTACTTTATTTCAATTTGGAATGATTATGAAAGACCTCTCCTGTACCTGCGCAACAGAGAACTGTTTACACTGCCTTTTGCAGTAAAATACTTTGCTGATGATCAGTTTCAGAATTATCCTGCAATAATGGCAGCAAACGTATGTATGCTTATTCCAATAATCATATTGTTCTTTGTGGCTCAAAAGAGTTTTGTACGGTCAATAATTACAACAGGAATAAAGGGTTAAGAGAATGAAAAGTGGGCTGATCCTGTAAGAATATTGCAGGACAGCTCATTTTTATTTCATTATTTTATATCAATAATTGTTACTGAGGAGAATATGATATGCGAATTTTGGAACACAGGACAATATATCGCGATGGCGAGTATGCTGCTTTTCCCAATCTTGCATTCCTGCCTGACAGACGCCTTATGTGTGCTTTCCGCCATGCAAAGGAACGTCAGAAGGAATACGGGAGGGTAACTCATGTAGATCCCACTGCAAAATGTGTTTTTGTTATTTCAGAAGACAATGGCAAAACTTTTTTGCCGGAGATTCATGTTATTATCGATGATGCTGATATGAGCAATCAGGATCCAATTGTCAGCGTTTTATCTGATGGGCGGATCATAGCCACATATTTCAGATGGGCTCTGGTTCCTGCAGGAGAAGGAGCTAAAACCTGGGGTGAAGATTTCTTCAGACGGTTTGGACGTACCTTGTTTGGAAAATATGACTGTTTTTCCGATGGTATAACCTGCAGCATTTCAGATGACTGCGGAAAGACCTGGAGACATATGCCTGTTATTTCACCTGAAGGTTATATAAAGGGATCTGCGGTTCGGGGGAATATAGTGGAGCTGCCTGACGGGACACTGCTTCTTCCTTTTTATGGGATAAAGAATTTCAATGAACTTAGCAGAGCAGGTCTGATGAGGTCAGATGACAGGGGAGAAAGCTGGTACTACTTCAGTGAAATGGCTTTTGACCCGAAATGCGAAAAGCATTTTCTTGAGCCCATGCTTTTTCGTACGGATAGCGGACGTCTTATAGGCTTGCACCGTACACAGAGTGACTATTTGAAAAAGGGTGTTGATTTTGAACAAACATACCTGAATCTACATATATCTGTCTCAGAAGATAACGGAAAAACATTTGGGCCTGTTTTTGAAGTAGATACGCTATGGAGCTCTAATCCATTCCATGCACTTAAGCTTAGAAGCGGTAAAGTGCTTGTTACTTACGGCTATCGCCGCAAACCCTTTGGAATTCGTGCCCGTTTGTGTAACGGGGAATTATCGGACATTAACGAGGTGCCTGAAATTATTCTTCGTGATGATGCTCCAAATGGTGATTTAGGTTATACTCACTCAGTACAGCTTCCGGATGGCACTATAATGGTAGCTTACTATATTTCAGGTGATGATGGCATTAGAAAAATTGAAGCAACATTGCTTCAGGAATGATAAATGAAGTAGGAGCACAGGGAAGCACAGGGACGGTTCTTCTGCTTCCGCCAAAATGGAAGCAGAAGAACCGTCCCTGTGCTTCCCTGTGCTTCTGCCATTTATTGCATGCTGGAAATGTGCTATAATTTGATATACTAATACTTTTTTTGATAAACTAAAACTTTGATAAGAAAGATCCTGAGGGTAAAATGAGTAAAGTTGAGTACGGGTTTGATCTGGATATGCATGGTTTTGACGCTGAACTCTCTTTCTTAAAACTCAAAGTTTTCTGGAATCATAAGGAGCAGGCAAATCCAAGTTGGATAATATCTAAATCGGATATCGAAAGGAGCGGAGGGCAATGACTCATAAAGAGAGGATATTAGCAGTAATAAATGGGCAACCTGTCGACAGAATACCTTTTATACCAAGGCTTGACATCTGGTATAATGCTAACAAACGCAACGGTACTCTTCCTGAAAAATATAAAAATGCAACCTTTAAAGAAATAACAGAAGACCTTAACCTTGGGTATCATGCAGTTGTTCCTGATTTCAGGGATTATGGGGGAGAAGAAGGAGACCGTGACCTGGGATTGGGTATACACCGTTTCAGGGCACTGCCGTATAAAATTACTTTTCATAATATAAAGCAAAACATAACCAGGACTCCTGACGGATTGCTGAAATCAGAGTACATAACACCAAAGGGGACTATAAAAACATGCATCAAATATGATGAGGAAATGAGAAAATCAGGTGCTACTCTTCCTGTTACTCTTGAGCATGCAGTAAAAGGAATAGAAGACTTTGAAGCCCTTGCTTATATTTTTGAAAATGTTGAGATTGAGCCAAACTATAAATATTATGCTCAGTTCAAGGAAGAAGTAGTGGGCGAAAACGGAGTAGCGGTAGCCACTTGCAGCCTTTGGGCTTCACCAATGTACTATCTGCTAAAGGAATTAATGTCGGTGGAAGACTTTTTCTTCACTTTAGTTGATTATCCGGGAGAAATGGAATGGCTGTCAGAAAGACTTATGCCATTTGCCAGAAAGATTTTTGATGTTACGGCCAACTGCCCTGCAGAGCTTATACTCTCGGGAGCAAATTACGACAACTCAATTACCACCCCTCAGTTTTTTGGTAAATATATTGCCCCTGAAATTAAAAGGCAGTCTGAAATTCTTCATGAAAAAGGTAAATTTCTTGTTACTCATACTGATGGTGAGAATACCGGGCTATTAGAGCATTTTGTTGACTCAGAAATTGATGTGGCTGATTCAATTTGCCCTTATCCGCTAACCAGATTAACTCTGGCAGAAGTCAGAAAGGTATTTGATGGCAGGATTACAGTCTGGGGAGGAATACCTTCCACTTCAGTCCTTGAGAATTCAATGAGTGATTTTGAGTTTGAAAAATACCTTGATGATATGTTGCAGAGTATTGGTAGAGGAGATCACTTAATTTTCAGTATAGCCGATACAACTCCTCCCGGCGCAAAACTTGAAAGGATACTAAAAATAGAAGAAAAAGTGAAAGAATTCGGCCCTGTTTTATAATCAGCCATGCTTTATAAAATAAATAATATATCATATGATTTTAATTAATTATGAGTGAATATTATGAGTCAATAGAATTTGCTTTACTTAATTTACTTTACTTAGCTTTTGTATAAGAAAGGTGATAATCAAATTATGGATGGTATTGGTCTTGTGCTGGAAGGCGGGGGAGCCAGGGGTTCATATCAAATAGGTGCATGCAAGGCATTGAAAGAAATGGGTATTGAGTTTAGCGGAGTGGCAGGTACTTCTGTAGGTGCTCTTAATGGTGCTATGATAGTACAGGATAACCTTGAAGAGGCTTATGATTTTTGGAGTATCATAAGTCCTGACAAAATAATTAATTTTACAGATGAGGAAGTACAGGAACTAGGACACGGAGGAATTCGCTTTGCCGGTTTCAGTTACAAAATCAACAGATTTAAAAAAATAATAGCAGAAAGAGGAATAGATATAAGACCTCTGATAGATTTGCTTAAAAGTGTTATTAATGAAGAAAAAATAAGAAAATCAAGATTGGATTTTGGTATTGTGGCTTTCGATATTACCAGTGTAAAGCCTGTAGAAGTGTATAAAGAAGATATTCCTGAAGGTAAATTGGTGGATTACTTGATCGCGAGTTCTACTTTTCCCGGATTTAAACCCAAGGAAATTGACGGCAGACTATATGCTGACGGGGGAATATATAATGTGCTTCCTATTAATTTAATGTCAAATAAGGGATACAAGAATATTATTGCTGTCAGGACATTTGGAATAGGCCGAAGAAAAAAATTTGATGAAAAAGAATTAAATATTACATACATCGCTCCTGCGGAGAATTTAGGACCTATTCTGGATTTTAGCAACGAAAGGGCGAAAATCAATCTTCAGCTTGGCTATTACGACGCTATTAGAGTTTTTAAAGGACTGAAAGGTAAAAGATATTATATAAAACCCTACAATGATGAAGACTTTTTCCTGGAATATCTGATGGGCTTAAGCAAAGAGAAAATTGCAAAGCTGTGCAAGCTTTTTGGTATTGAGAAATCTTCCAGCAAAAGAGTGCTGTTTGAGTACATAATACCCAAAATTGCCAGCCTTTTGGGAGCATCTGAAAACGCTTCCTATGAAGACATATCCATTGCATTAATAGAAAAAATTGCAGATATTTCAGGTGTTGAGAGATTTAAAATATATGATCTGGCAGATTTGATCTCTGAAATCACAAGAAGGTATGTGCCGGTTAAAACTGACTTTTTAAACGAGATACCTGGATTTTTAATGAGTATTGATATTGTGACAAAAATAAATAGAGACAAGATTCTGGGAAGTATAGCAAACGAATTATTTATGGATTTAGCAGGTGCAGGCTGAGTTTTAACATGACTTTAGCGGCAAATAAGCAACAATAACGGCAAAAAATAATGGCAAATAGTAACGGCAAATAGTAATGGCAAATGATAAGAGAAACCTCTGTAGCTATTAATAATAGCGAATTACAGAGGTTTCTTTTATTAAAGATGCATTTTAGATACTCATTATAGATACCCTTTAACATTTTCACATGCCCAACCAACCGTAAAGGAGAGACGGGCAGGATTGAAAGGAGTAGGCTTTAGCTATCGGCGGATGATGGCAGAGAGGAACGCAGCGATCACTTTTGCACCTTCTGCTCTGGTAGCGCTGTCAAGGGGTACAAATATATTGCCGGGCCTGCCTGATATAATACCGGCCTCTTTCATCATTTTAACCGCCTCTAAGGCGTAGGGGCTGATATCCGCCTGGTCTAAAAAAGTCGCCTGACTCTCCGTCCTTACTCAGGGATATGTTCTTGGCCTGAGCAAAACGGGCAAGAATCGTTGCCATCTGCTCTCAGGTGATGTTTACGTTTGGCTCGAATGTTTTTTCTTCGTTCACTCCAAGGACGTAGCCTCCGGCAGCCGCCCATGCTATATAGGTAGCATACCAGGCATCCGGGTCGACGTCCTCAAAAGTTGTTATGCTGTCTTCCGGAATGGGTTCGCCCGACATCATGGCCAGCATTTTTACAAACTCGGCTCTGGTTACATGCCTGTCTGGTTCAAACCTTCTATCACTTATACCGTTCACAATGCCTCTGGCGGCAAGATAGCTAATGAAACTCTCAGCCCAGCCTGCTGCATCTGTAAATGACTTTTTGTTATAACCGACACCGAATTTTGATAGATGATTGGTCCGGAAGATGACATAGCCGTCCCGGTATTCACCATTAATGACCATCCTGAGGTCGTCGCCGGCGTCGATGTAATATACCACCACAGCGTTCGGATCTTTGTCCTTCTTCAGAACGTAGGGTACCCTTATGAAGAGCTCCTCACCGCCGAAATTGGTGATCCGCTTGCCGCCCGTGGTGATAGTTATTTCAAAGACCGGCCTGCCGTCCAGGTCTCCGGCCTTGTTCAGGCTGAATATGGTATCGCCTTCAGTGTCTGCCGTGATGTTCTTTAAAACTTCCGGTGGGAGAGTTATTTCTCCGCCTTCCAGAGAAAGGCGCAACTGAGATCCGCTATCGGCAAGTTCCTCCAGCGCTGCTTTTTCAAATCCGATGCTGCCACCCTGTGCGGTCAGTTCAAGAGATTCTCCGGGGTCTCCTGAATCTTTAAGTACTTCCTTAAGCTCATCTAAGGTCACTACCTTAACGTCTGAGTCAAGGGAGCCGTCCTCTTTGTTTTGATCCGTGGACTTCTCTCCTCCCCCGGGAGCAGGCCGCGTTTCGGGGACCGTGTCGTCCTCATAGGAACCCAACAAATATACGGTGATGATTTTTGACAGCACAACTTTGGAACTTTCATCTCCCTTGGTGAGGTTTATCGGTGTTCCGTCAGCTTCTAACTCCGTAAGGGTGCCGTCTGGCCGGTATATGCGGTTGCCTGCGGTCATTAGATATATGTTTTCATGTTTCACAGCCTCAATAATGATTTGTGTCTTACCAGGCCTCTTTGCCTTGATTATGCCGCTGGAAGAATCCACTTCGGCAATTTCCGGATTCCGGTTACGGTAGTGCAGAGCATAGGATCTTCCCGCTTCATGTGGGACGGTGCTAATATCCGGTTGCCACTCTGTTCCCTGATACATGGAGACAGTTTCCGCCTCCACCCAGATATCCGTAAGCTCAATATCGGACGCTTCGTCCTTGTGCAGTACTACCTGCCTGGTATATACCGTTGTTTCCTTTGTCACGCCCTCGCCGACATCAACCGGCATCTTCAGGTTTATTGATAACTCAATGTCTCCGTCATCATCGAAAAGCTCTTCTGAAACTGTGATGAGCTCGTCAATTTCAAATTTGTTCCCGGCATCCATTGAAGTGAATTCAATTGTCTTAAGAATTACGGGTTCGGGCGGATTCTCGTCACTAATCAACGCCCTCATAATGGCATCCTCATCTGATTTTCAATGGTGAGCTTTACATTTTCTGCCGTTGTGTTGCCGAGATTAAGTACAGTGGCGGTTAAGCGTATGGTGTCGTTGGAGAAGAAGTATCCCCTCTGGTTTTCGATAACGAGATTATGGTTTAATGGAATTTTATAATATTTCACCGTGGCAGTGTTCTCCATATCTTCTTCCAACGCCTTGATTCTGATCAGTTTATCAGCAAAATTCTCCGGCACCACGAATTCAGTGGTTGCAGTTATTTCAGCTCCAGATGAGATGTGTGAGTCAATTACGATATAGTCGCAGAGAGGTACGGCAGTTTCATCTTCATCGGGATAATCGTCTTCTTCATCAAGATTATAGTCCTCATCATCATCAGGATAATTACCTTCCTCATCGCTAGTATCGTCAACCAGGTCAAGTTGGAAGGTGACCTGCTTCGACGGTTTAAATCCGGCATTTACCGCCTTGATGGTAAGAACCGCATTCTCTCCCGGCATCGGGTATTCCGGATAGATCTGGATATCCGCATCCTCGATTGAAAGAGTAGACATGGGTTCAAAGCGGCGGACTATGAGGTCGGAGACATCCGATTCCTTTGTGCCGTCACCGTCTTCCACGGTTTTATATCTGCGGTTTACGATTGTCACATTGCCAGCTGAGTCCACAGCCACGGTCTGTTCATTGTTGTTCTCAAAGGGATTTCTTGTAAGCTGCCATTTGCTTCCCCATCCGCCCTGATAGACTGGAACAGGGCTTATGTTATCATCCCCGAAATTGGTCACGTCTACCTGACAATAATTTGGGTCGTACATGGTGGCAAATAACTGGCGGTTGTTAACGAAATTTTTTCAGAGGTTGTGTCACATATGTTTGACTTCTCTAGAGTTTCAGCCTGATAATAAAATGATGGGGCTTGACTTTTTGATGCTTCTCCAAAGGGCCATAGGAATAACCCCTGATGACCTGTTTGTTTATACGGAAAAAACTATTCCATTTGGACCTGAAGAACCTATTACAAGAGGCCAGGCCATGTCCATACTGGCAGATGTCATGACATTAGCCGGCTTTGGAGCTGACCTTACCGCAGAAGAAGAAAGTGCATTAATAAAAGATTTTTCCGATTTAGAAGGAATTGATGAAAAGCTTAAATCTGATGCGGCGTTGCTGATAAAACTTGGGGTTTTTCAAGGAAAAGACAATAAGCTTATGGCGCCTGATGATATTATGACTAGTGCGGAAGCAGCTGCAACGCTTTTGAGATTGTTAAAGAGCATTCAGTAGATTATAACAAGGCGGGAGATATGCTTATTGCCTCATTGGAAGCGCAGGGAGGGTTTTTCAGATTCCGTCAAAACGGAAGCTGAAGAACACTCTCTGCGCTTCTGGCTGTTTTAGTGCAGTCTGCAGTCCCTGCGCTTCCATGATATATCAAAAAACAGTCTGAACCAATATCATATAGATAATAGTTCCTGCACCGATACTTAATAGAGTATTCTTTTTCCACATGTGCAAAACTATAATAACGAGAATAGATATAAGTTCCGGAAGGCCGTGATTTCCGGATATAAAAGAAACATCTTTTAAAGAATACACCACGAGAAGCCCTATTACGGCATAAGGAAGAACCTGTCCCAGATACTGAATGTATTTGGGAGGTATTTTCTTTGCCGGGAAAAGGATGAATGGCAAAAACCTTGTAATCATCGTTCCTAATACTACAACCACGATGGTTATGATACTTTGCTGAGTTGTCATAATCATTGCCTACTCTCCTCCCTCTTTTTAAGAATAATGAAACTAATAAGAATTAATACCATAGAGGGAATGATAAAGTTATCAGCCCCGAATAACAGCAGGCATATAGCCGAGGATAGAGCTCCTACCAACGCAGGAATATGGTTTTTGGTTTCCATCCACTGATTTAGAAATATAACCACAAATAATGCAATTAATACGAAATCCAAGCCTTTGGTATTTATCCTAATAATATTCCCAAGCAGGGCACCTAATGTGGTGCCAATTACCCAATAGGCATGGTTTAATAAAGTGACAAAAAACATAAACCAGCCTTTATCAACACCATCGGGGATTTTTGCCGAACAGTTTATGGAGAAAGATTCATCACACATTCCAAATATTAAATACGGCTTTTTCTTTCCAGTATTCTTGAATTTTTCCAGCATGGAAATACCATAAAATATATGACGGGCATTTACCGTCAAAGTCAATAAAAAAGCATAGACCGGATTAAAAGTGGATAATAACAGATTCATCGCAACAAACTGCATGGAGCCGGCGAAAACGAATATGCTTATACAAACAGGATATATAATTGGAAAGCCTTTGCTGCTCATGAGAAAGCCGTAGGACATTCCCAGGAAAATAAAAGCTGTAAGTATTGGTAATGTATGTGGAAATGCTGCTTTAAGTGCTTGTTGCTTTATACTCAATTTTATGCCTCCATCCGCGCCACCACACGTCCCACCTGTTTCATGCACGTCTCCGCGTCATGTCTCCTGGAAGCGATGGGACGGTTCTCGTGCTTCCACCTACGGGACAAGGAACCTGCCCTCTTGTCCCTCCATAATTAAATCTATTTTAAGTTGGCAAACTTTGTTTGTCAACATCATGCAGCAATACATACAGAGATAAAAATATATACCTCATAGGTTTATGTTGTTATTATTTTCACACTGTACACTTATAAAAACGCACAGTAAAACATGCGCCGCCATTATTACAGTTTTCCACCTTAATAGTTCCATTTTGAGCTGTAACAATCATCCTTGAAAGTGCCAGGCCAATGCCAATGTTGCTATCCTTTGAGCTTTTACCTTTATAAAACCTTTCAAAAAGATGGGGCAGATCTTCAGGCGCAATGCCAGTCCCGGTATCGGTTATGGTCAGTTCAGTAAAAATCGGCGTTTCTTTTACTTTCACTGTAATTGTGCCTCCGGGTGGTGTATGTTCCATACAGTTCTTAAGAATATTTTCAACTGCTTCTGCTGTCCATGAAAAATCACCAATAAAATGCTCATCGCCTTTTGCCTTGACTATCAGCTTTTGGTTACGCAAATCCATTGGTATGGCAAGAGGTTCTGCGGATTTTCGGATAAGGTCGGAAACATTCACCGGATTTTTAGCAAACCTGACTGTCCCTGTATCAAGCTTTGATATTTTCAACAAAGTAGAGATCAGCCAGTCTATACGGGAAAGTAGACGCAGCAGGTCTTTAGCCAGTGTAATACGGCGCTCATCTGATAAATCCTCATCAGTAAGAAAATTAGCAATCAAATTAATAGATGTGAGGGGCGTACGGATCTGGTGCGAGATATCCGCAATGGAGTCAGCAAGATAGGTTTTATCCTTTTTCAGTGCATCTGCCTGTTCCCGTAGCCGCACAGTCATTTTATAAATTTCACTGTGCAGGATAGAAAGCTCTCCCTCTGCAAAACGATTAAGGTCAAATTTGCTGCTATCATGTAGTATTTTATCAATTTCATGGCTCAACTCTGCAATATGCCTGTATCTTTTAAATGTAGAAATAAAATGAGCAAAGTCAAATATTATGCAGTAAAAGACAGCTATCATCCCGTATTTTATATCTATGACTGAAGAAATAGAGATCAAACTTATATTCAGCAGGAACCAGAGCCATGCACTCTTTCGTATTTCAGGGTTTCGGAAAAAATCCATAGCTAGTCACCAACCTTGTAGCCAAGGCCGCGGACTGTCCGGATTATAGAAGGATTCTGCGGGTCATCTTCAATTTTATCGCGAAGTCTTTTAATATAAACGGTAAGAGTATTATCGTTCACGAATTCTCCTGCGATATTCCAGATTTCTTCAAGGAGCTTATTTCTTGAGAGTACGGCGCCTTTATTATAAAAGAATACTAAAAGCAAGCGGTATTCAAGGGCAGAGAGAAATAAATCCCTGCCGTTTTTCATTGCGATTCCCTTTTCAGTATCTATGGTAATTCCTTTATATTCAATGGTTGAACCAAACTTATTACTGCGGCGCAACACATTTTTAATACGGGAGATCAGTTCTCTTGGTCTGAATGGTTTCCCTATATAATCATCAGCACCTAAATCAAAACCGGCAACCACACTATATTCATCATCAGAGGCTGTGAGAAATATAACAGGTATATTGAAGTTTGATTTTACCGCAGAACACACAGAAAAGCCATTTCCGTCCTTCAAGGATATATCCAGCAGCAAGAGGTCATAGGAAGAATTACTCAATTTGTCCATTGCAGCCTTCTGACCTGTAGCCACATCCACATCAAAACCTTCGTTTTTTAGAAAAACAGACAGGTTATTAATAATGTTATCATCATCTTCAACAAGCAATATCCTGGTCATTCCATTTGCCCCCACGAGAATTAAGATGCTGTAATTATACCACAAAAAAGTAAAAGATTCATATTATTCATATTATCTAGCTATCTAAGGTGATAAGTGACGTTTTTGTAATATTGGTGTCACCTGAATATCACATTTACAAAATATAATATAAGTATAAATTATTAAGGAGCCTTGAAGTACCTTGCTAAACAAACTTACATTGCTTTTGTTATGGAAAGCAAAGTTTGCTACTAATAGTAAAGAACCATAAATTAGAGGAGTTTAAAAATGGAAATTCTAAGAGTTGAAAATTTAACAAAAATCTATGGTAAAGGTGAAAATGAGGTCAGAGCTTTGGATGGTGTGTCATTTACAGTGGAAAAAGGTGAATTCATTGCAATTATAGGACCGTCAGGGTCAGGCAAATCCACCCTTTTACATATTCTGGGCGGTGTGGACAGGCCTACTACCGGTAAGGTTTATTTGGACGGACAAGATGTGTATGCACAAAATGATGAGCAGCTGGCTATTTTCCGCCGGAGGCAGGTTGGACTTATTTATCAGTTTTATAATCTTATTCCTGTTCTTAACGTTAAAGAGAACATTACTTTGCCTGTTTTGATGGATGGCAGAAAGATAAATGAGGAAAGGTTTAATGAATTAATTTCTACTTTAAAATTAAATGATAGAGTAAATTATCTGCCCAATCAGTTATCCGGGGGGCAGCAGCAGCGTGTGTCTATTGGAAGGGCATTAATGAATGCGCCGGCAGTAGTGCTTGCCGATGAGCCTACCGGAAATCTTGACTCAAAAAACAGCCAGGAAATTATTGAACTTTTGAAGCTTTCAAATAAGAAGTATAATCAAACCTTGCTCATTATTACCCACGATGAAAACATTGCTTTGCAGGCAGAGCGCATAATTGCTATTGAAGATGGCAAAATCACCCGTGACGAGGTGATAAATAGATGAACATTTTAAATAAAGTAACAATAAAATTTCTTGTCAAAAACAAAACCCGTACCATAGTAACAATTATAGGCATAATTCTGTCTGCTGCCATGTTTACGGCAGTAACCACTTTTATATCAAGCTTGCAGGACTATATGCTGGATAATGCCATTTATAATAACGGTGACTGGCATGGTGCATTTTATGACATAGACAGCAATACAGCCAAAAGATTCAGAGAGAATAAAAGAATTGAAAGTGCCGCTTATGCCCATAATTTAGGATATGCGGATATTGGCAGTTCTAATGAGTATAAACCCTACTTGTTTATTATGGGAGCTGATGATTTGTTCATGGACAGGATGCCCATCCATCTTATTGATGGAAAACTTCCTGATACACCTGAAGAAATAATCCTGCCTGAGCATCTTGCATATAACGGCGGCGTATCCTATAAAATAGGGGATATTGTAAAACTTGATATTGGAGACAGGTATTATGAAGGATATAAGTTAATGCAGAACAATCCATATGTACATCCTGATGATATTAAAAGTGATGATGTAAATAATACAGAAAATGATATGGGAAATGAAGCAGATAATAAGGCAGATAATAGCATAAACTCAAATATAAACTCACAAACAAAAGGTGAAGTATTAACTATAAAAGAAACAAGGACATATACAGTTGTAGGTTTTTATGAACGTCCGTCTTTTGAGGATTTTTCAGCTCCAGGATATACGGCAGTTACAAAAATGGATCCTGCTTATGATTTTGAATCATTTGCAGTATATTTCAAAATGAAAAACCCAAAAGAAACTTTTGATTATGTAAATCAAAGCGGTTTTGAAGGAACCACAAATACAGATGTTCTTATGTACAGCGGTGCTGCACGGTATGACACTTTTTATTCTGTTCTTTACAGCCTTGGAGCTATACTTATCGGGCTTATAATGTTTGGCTCTGTTTCGTTGATTTATAATGCTTTTGCAATTTCGGTCAGCGAGCGCACCAGGCAGTTCGGGCTTTTGGCATCAATTGGTGCAACAAAGAGGCAAAGCAGAAAAATGGTGTTGTTCGAGGCTCTGGTTTTAAGCAGTATAGGCATTCCTCTTGGAATACTGAGTGGAGTTCTTGGTATCGGTGTAACTCTAAGCTTTATAGGAGACAAGTTCTATGCTTTTTATGGCACTGAAGGCCTGACACTGGATCTGGATGTTTCCTTTGCATCAATTGTAATAGCCGCTACTGTGGCATTAGTTACCGTACTGATATCTGCCTGGATTCCATCAAAAAGAGCCGCGAAAGTAGCACCAATAGATGCGATACGCCTTTCAAACGACATTAATGTCAAAGCCCGAAGTGTCAAAACATCAAAATTAACCTATAAGTTATTTGGATTGGAAGGTATGATTGCCAGAAAACACTTTAAGCGGAACAGAAAAAAATACCGTGCAACAGTTTTTTCACTCTTCATGAGTATTGTTCTGTTTATTTCTGCAAGCAGCTTTTGCACCTATTTGTCTGACGCTGTGTCATCAACATTCCAGGATACTGATTATGATATTGTTTATTACTTTACCAGTGCAAATGAAGAGGATATAAGTCCTGGCAATTTGGAGGCAATTTACAGGGGGCTATCTGACCTGGACGAAGTCACTTCATTAAGCTATGCTTTATCAGTAGGTTTTGAATGTAATGTCCCTATTGAAAAGTTTTCAGATAATTATCTTGAATACTATGGCTTGTATGAAGAAATGACTGAAGAAGCAATTACTGTTATGGTATATGGAGTCGGTGACGAAGTATACAGACAGTATCTTAAAAATAATAACCTCAGCGAGGCAGTATATATGGATGTAGATAATCCAAGAGGCATTGCAAAGGCAGTTTTCAGCAAATTTGACCAAAATTTGGGGAAGTACGTTAATTTTCCTATTCTTAAAGACCGTTCTATGTCCATCAACTATCAGGAGTACGATTATGAAAAGCTTAATGCCCTTACAAAGGAAGAGCGGCAACGAGTGTTTAACTCCGGCAATGACAGCGAATATAGCGAGTATATTATAAAAAAGCCTCTTACCTTTGATGTGACAGAGGGGGATTTGGTATTAGGTTTGAATGAGTCTGTTAATTATTATATTAAAATTATGTATCCTATAAGTATCTATCAGAAGTTATTTCATATAGATTATTGCAACTTCTTTTTCAAGGCTAAAAACCCTGAAAAAGCATATATTCAAATTGACGATTATCTCACGGAAAACAACCTTAAGAGAGGGAAATATTCATTATTAAATTTATATGAAATGAATGAAACCGACCGTAATATGGTTACCATAATTAAAGTGTTTTCCTATGGGTTTATTACATTAATTTCCCTTATAGCCCTTGCCAATGTATTTAATACCATATCAACAAACATTATGCTGCGCCGCCGTGAATTTGCAATGCTTAAATCAGTAGGCATGACGACAGGTAGCTTTAACAAAATGATGAATTTTGAATGCCTTCTATATGGATTTAAATCTTTATTGTGGGGCATACCAGTAGCATTTGGTGTTACATGGCTTATTTATCAGAGTATAAATGAAGGCTATGAGACAGGATTTTATCTTCCGTGGACTGCAGTTGTTGTAGCCATATTAAGTGTATTTGCTGTGGTATTTGCGACCATGATTTACTCTATGAGAAAAATAAAAAATGACAACCTTATTGATGCTTTGAGAAATGAGAATTTGTAGATGAACACTCTGACCTTAGTTGAGCATGAATGCTTCAACTGTTAAAGATTAATAATCATAAATCTACTCTATAAAGACTGTACATTTCATCTTCACTCTTCTCGGCTCTAAGAATAAAATTGAACCTGTCAATATCCGTACACAAGTAGAAATCTCTTTCAGGGCACCAATCTGAATTGGCAGGGTCAAAGAATCTCCTGCCGCTACTGTTTTTTAGCGAAGCAATTTTAGTATTTATATCATAATATGTTTCTTCTAATAAACTCTTTATGTATTCAGCACAGAAAATATCTTCATCTGACAAATATCTTCCTTGAAGTCCCATACAGACTAAAGATACTGTTTCAGGATTCACAGATTTAATGTATCTGGCTATCGCTTTCGAATTAACAAGACTTCCGGAAATAACTTCATCTGCCTTTATTGCATTAACTATTCCCTGTGTCCCGGCACTTGTTGTCTGCACAATAGTTTTCCCGGAGAAATCAATATTTTCAATATGTGTAGGAGAATTGCCATAATCGAACCCAGGCTGAATTTTTCCTTTCCGCTCTCCAATAAGTATATAATCCGGGTTTTCTTCCTTCAGCCTGTAAGCAATATCAATGTTACCTACAGGTATTATTTTTTTGGCACCATTATTTACAACATAACAAGCAACAGAAAATGCTCTGAAAACATCAATTATTACGGTTAAACCTCTGGCTTCTCTTGCTCCTTCAATAAATTGAAGTATATTAATTTTCATAATTTTGAGCTCCTTTGCTTTATAGAATCATGGAGACCGTTCTCGGAAGCACAGGGACGGTTCTTATGCTTCCATCTATAGGGCAAGAAATCTGTCTCTTGGTCCTTTTTCTTTACTATCTTGTTTGTCATTAAGCATAGTTAGTTATAGTTCATTTTAAGTTTGCATATTGTGTTTGTCAATAATATTACTGCTGCACATTTGCTGACAATATGGATTGAAAACATTATAAAAATATTCTGCGAACAAAACCTATATGTGGTATATTAAGTATTAAGAAGTGATAAATCATTATATGCGATGAATTAGTATAAAAATTGAAAGATACAGAGATGTCAAAGGAGACAAATCAGTGGATACCATTCAAGCAACCAGCCTGAAGAAATATTATGGTAAACATCTTGGGATTGAAGATGTATCATTTTCGGTTAGAGAAGGCGAAATTTTTGGATTCGTTGGGCCAAATGGTGCTGGAAAATCAACTACCATAAGAATACTCCTGAATTTTATTTTTCCTGATGGAGGTCATGCTGTAATATGCGGCAAGGATGTTGTAAAAGAAAGTCAGGAAATTAAAAAGTTTACAGGATATGTTCCAAGTGATGTGAGATTTTATGTAGATTTGACAGTAAAGGAATTAATTCAGATCAATAATAGGTTTTACCGCAAAGAATTTGATGAAGAAGCAGAGCGGTTATGTAATCTTTTTGAACTGGATATAACAAAAAAGTTCTATGAACTATCCATGGGAAATAAGAAAAAGGCAGCAATTGTTTGTGCTCTGGCACCGAAACCAAAAATATTGATATTGGATGAGCCAACCAATGGACTTGATCCCATGATGCAGAAGCGGTTATTTATAGAATTAAAAAATCAATCCGCTAACGGAGTTTCTATACTACTATCCAGTCATAATCTTGTAGAGGTGCAGGAATACTGCCATAGAGTTGCTTTTATTAAGCAAGGGAAAATTTTGGTAGTAACAGATTTAAAGGAAATGGGTAATCCCAGAAAAATAGTAAGCATTTGGGGGAAAAAGGAAATCACACACCCCGCTTTTAAGTTGTTGGAAAGAGTTGGATCAAAGAGTAGCTTCATATATCAGGGTGATAGTAATCTCTTATTGAAGTTATTGCAGGAAGCTGAGCCGGATGATTTCACCATTGAAAACGAGAGCCTGGAAGAACGTTTTATGGATCTCTATGAAAAGGAGGAACAGTAATGAATGCTTTTAGATTAGAGATAAAAAATAACTGGAAAGGTACTTTAAAATGGACTATTGCTCTTTGCATTATTACTTTTATGCTCCTTGCCTTTTTTCCCTCCATGCAAACAGAATCTATGAAGGCACTTGCCGGTGCCAAGTTGGAAGGAATCGATCCGGCATTACTGGAAGCACTGGGATTAGGAGAACTTATGGATTTTACAGTAATTACAAATTTCTTTGGCTATATACTCCAATATATAACTTTAGCTATTATGGTGTTTGTTACACAAGTAGCAGTAAATATGCTTGTTAAAGAAGAAACAGAGGGAACTATTGAATTCCTATATAGTAAACCAATCTCTAGAAGCGCAATATTAATACAGAAAGTGCTGGCAAACATTTTATCTTTTATTCTCTTGCTGGCTGCTCTTAGTGTTATAACATTAGTTGGTTATATCTCTTTTAGTGAATATAATATCGCTGAAAGTATAGAAGAAGTAGGAATATTTTATGGCTCCGTCTTATATATTGGTCTTGTTTTTATGAGCCTGGGAATACTGCTGTCTACTTTGCTAAAAAGCAGCAAAGGATCTTCCGGTGTTGTAATTGCTATTGTTTTTGGCACATTTATTCTAGGAATCATGGGGGTATTAATCGATGAATTAAGTTTTCTAACCTACTTTTCTCCAATGGACTGGATAAAAACCAAGAAACTAATGACAGAGGGAATCCGCAATGAGGAGTGGGTGATTGGGATATTGGCTTTCCTTATCTGTTCTGTTGCATCCCATGAAATATATAAAAGAAGAGATCTGCGATGCTGATTTTTCATGCATTATATTAATTGACTGGCAGACAGAGATTATCAATAATACTAAAGGAATATTAGTATACTCAAAACAAACAGTAGTTGAACATAAACAATTCAACTACTGTTTTTATGAGTTAAATACTTTTTATTTATAAAGTCCAAATAGTTTTAATAATTTTTGCCAGATATTTAACCGAACAGGTTTTGGGGCATCAGGCTCCTGAATTTCCGGAGGCTCTATAGAAGCCGTTTTTAGCACGAACTGGACAGAGGATACATAAGTGTTTTTATCAGAAACAAAGGAGATTACTTCACCATTTCCACCGGAAATTCCGGCAAGGATCTCATTAATTTTATTATCTATTTCTGAACTCATGCCTGATGTACCCTTCCTTAATTCATTCATACCTCCTTTATATGAAGAAAGGCCGTCCCTCAGTTTTTTTATTGCACTATTTATTTCTGCCCCTCCATTATATAGTTCATTTGCTGATTCTGCTATTATAAAGGAAGAAGCTTTAAACTCAGAAATACCTATTGCCAAATCTGAAGAGGCATTGCTGAGCTGCAATACTCCGTCCATATAACTTTTTAATCCCTGGACGAACTGTACCACTCCGTCAAGTTGCTTCTTGACATCAGCAAGTTGGGGAGCAAGGTGAGAAATAGAGGATAATACCTCACTATAATTTTCAGGTGTAAGAACAGGTAATCCTAATTTCATGCTGCCAAGCTGCGCATTTACTGAATCAAAGGTAGCTTGCTGTATTTCTAAAGCGCCGTTTATTATTAGGTCGTTTTGCATTGTTAACTGTGATAACCCGCTATTTAATAATGCTGCCCCTTCATTTAACCTGCCTGCTCCGCTGATTAGCTGCCCCAGGCCATCTTTATAAGCCTTTATACCGTCAAGGTATTTTTCCATTCCAGTTGACAACTGATTAAGACCTTTCTGTAATTCAGAAGCACCGTCGTCCAGTTCCTTTATGGCATCAATTAGTTCTGATATCTTCTCTGTTAACTCGTTACTGTCAACATCTATATCTAGAGATAACCTGATACCGTTTATTGTTATTGGATCCATTTCAAAATCATGAATATCAGCCGTAACGGCAATATCAATACTATTACCTGGCAAAACTGTGTAAGTAAGCTGTTTTTTGCTTCCTGCTTCGGCAATGGTGGCGCCGTCAGCCCTAATGTTTTTGCAAAGTTTGGTGTCAAGAGAAAATGTAATTTGCATGGCGTAATTATCGAAGAAAATAGGGTTGACTTTTTCATTCTGTTTTACTGACATCCCTATTTTTAATGTACCGCTTTTTCCGCCGAGCTCTTCTCCCGGAATTTCTTTGCCGTCCAAGTAATATTTTATGGCTATATGCCAGGGGAGTTCCTTACTCTCAAGAGTTCCCTGGTAGTAGAATCTCTCTGCTCTGGTATTTATAGTTATTTTATCTCCTTCTTTATTTAGCTCTTCAGCGGTAGTCATATTCCGGATATCAGAATAGTTTCCATAATCGACAATTTCACCGCCGTTTAAGATATTAACCACATAAAGATTATTTATGCTTCCATCCAGATTAAGTATGCCATAGACAACTTCTTCTTTCTGTGAAGAATTATCTTGGGCCAAAACCGGTGAAACCTGAATACAAGAGGTAAATAATAATATAAATGTTACAAGGAAGGTAAGCAATTGTTTCATTTTATTATTGTTCTTTTTCATTTTATCATTTTTCATTTTAATTTTTTTCATATCCATTTACACTCCTTACTGCTTTTCATGATGAAATTTGGTTGATAGTGTTGTCTTTTGAATTACTTTATCAAACAATACAAGTAGTGCCGGTAATACGCAGGCTACCATGGCTAATGATAATAGTGTGCCTCTTCCAAGTAATGTTCCAAGATCAGAAATTATGGAATTGCTTGAAGTTAAGGCCAATGCAAATCCTGAAGTGGCAAGAATTGCGGCAGATATAAGGACTGCCACTAAATTGTTTTCCAACGTTACTCTCATGGCATCTTTTTTAGAAAGAGTTTTCCTGTTATTTAAATAAGTATTGGTGAGCAATATTGCATAATCCACCGTTGCGCCAAGCTGGACTGTATTTATTATTAGGTATCCAACAAAGCTTAATGGCCTGTCAGTAAAGTAGGGGAAGGCCAGGTTAATCCATATTGCTGTTTCAATTGTAAATAACAAGAGCAATGGAATGGTAAGTGAACGGAAAGTAATAAGCAAAATTAGAAATATGCCGATTATGGCTACCAGGTTAATAACTCTTGTATCCATTGTAATTATGTTTTTCATGTCATACAGAGAAGCACTCTGTCCTGCCATATAATATTTACTGTAATACATGGATGCAGTATTTAGAATTTCCTGAACGGCATTGAAGGTGTCTTCTCCTTCTTCTTCTAAATCGGTGTAAATGACAATACGTGAATAATTATCTGAATAAAACTGCCTGACAACTTCTTCCGGAACAAATTCCTGAGGTATTTCAGCTCCTACTGCTGTTACATAAGAAACAACACTTGTTACATGAGGGATTTTTGAAAGTGAATGGCAGAGTTCTGACTCTTTACCCGGATTTTCTTTTGGTAACAGCAATACAAGTATATTCTCTTCACCAAACTTTTCTTTAATTTGTAGTGTGTCTTTTTCTACTCTCGATGCATTTGCAATACTGCTTGTTCCATATAAAAACTGAGCCCTGGATTGGGCAAGAAAGCTTGGAATTACAACTAATAATGCAACTAACAAAAAGGGTATTCTTGATCTCATTAATATATTTGATGTTTTTTTAAATTCCGGTATAAGTTTCCTGTGCCTGGTTTTATCAATGGCCTTATAACTCATAAGCGTGATAACAGGCAGTAGTACAATAACTGATATAAAGCCTAATAAAACCCCTTTAAACAAGTTAAGGCCCAAATCTGCACCGATACCAAAACGCATGAAAATTAATGCCGCAAATCCTACTACTGTTGTTGCAGCACTTGCAGCCACAGTTGGCAGGGATTGTTTCATGGCTAGTACCATTGCTTTTTGTGGATCCTGTGACAGACGATGCTCATTAAAGCTATGAAGCAAAAATATGGCATAATCAAGTGATACAGCAAGCTGCAAAATAGGGCTGACAGTCTGCGTAATAAATGATATCTCTCCGTATATAATGTTTGTTCCCATATTAATGATTACTGCAATACCAATAGTAAACAAGAACAATAAGGGCTCCAACCAGGAGGTAGTTGAACCTATCAGGATGATTACAATAACCGGAAGCAATATTACCATTGCATTTAATACTTCTGTAACCGACATTTCTTGTGTCTTCGCAGCATTAACTGCTTCCCCTGCTGCAGCGTTGTTTTCTCCAATTAATTCGTAAATGGCGTTTACTGCACTTATTTCTTTTCCACTTTCAATAGACAAGGTCATCAAGGCGCAATTATCTTTGTAATAGTTTTTTACTATTGAAGTATCTAAAAATTCAAGAGGTGTGGTTTTTAAAGTACCCAGACCAATTACATCATCAAGCCAGCTTACAGATGTAACTCCTTCTATTGCAGATAATTTCGCTTTGTATTCTAAAGCTTGTTGTATTGATACATCTGTTAGCATTACTCTAGTATTAGGCATTTCTCCTTTAAATTCATCTTCTATAATCTTTATAGCGGTGGTAGATTGTGCGTCTTTAGGAAGATAATCCACTATATTGTAGTTAACCTTGACCTGCAAAGAAAATATTATGCACAATACCGCTGCTGTTATAAATATAGTTAATACAATTTTTTTGTGTTTCAATAAAGCATATGAGATTTTTTCCACTAAATCTCCTCCCTGGTCATTACTAGTTATTATACGTCGTGTTGACAAATTTCTTCATGTATAGTTTAATAACACTATGAATATAATGCAACAAACAGATACTTTTTAAATGTTAGTTGTTAAACATTGAAAGCAGAAGTGCATAATACATAACATTTTTTTAAAAATTGATAGTTATTAGATAATTTCATAAATTTTGTAACTTATGCGACTGGATTTATTTGACTGAATTTATTTAACTGAGTTTATTTAATTGAATTTTATTGTTAAATTTACATGGTTGGAGGGTTATACATGGAAAACACTAAAGTAGACAGGCGGGTAAAGTATACCAAGATGGTGTTAAAAGAAAGTTTTATAAAATTACTTTCCCAGAAAGATATATCCCAAATAACCATCAAAGAAATCTGCGAAGATGCCGATATCAACCGTGCGACTTTTTATTCCCATTATAGTGACCAATATGACCTGCTCCGGAAAATAGAGAATGAATTCCTTGATAATATAAAGGCCCACCTTAAAGAGTTGGACCATAAAAATAATAATGTAGATGCAGTATCGCTGGCAGAAAAGATTTTTGAGTATATAAAGGATAATGCGAAATTGTGCAAGCTGCTGCTTAGTGAACGGGGAGGTTTAAATTTTCAAAAACAGGTAATGGTTCTTGTATATGATACAATTATTAATGAATTGACAGGCAGCAACAAAATTACCAAGGAAGATGCTGAGTATGTTTACTCATTTGCTATAACTGGATGCGTCGGTATAGTACAAAAGTGGCTTGACGAAGATTTGAAGAAATCCCCCCGTTTCATGGCGGAAATGGTTATAAAGCTCACAATGGGTTTGATAAATTTAGTGAAGTAGCCGATCCTGTACCGCATTTTATTATCATGTATTGTAATAACACCGTTCATAATGAGGTATACCGATACAATAATCGAACCACATAAGTCCACGCACCTTTTTACTGCCATGAATTATTTTTATTTTTCTTTATCAGCAAAGATAAAACTGATATAATATTGAAAAATCAATTCATTAAAATACTTCAGAAATTAGCAGTCACATTTACAGAATTAATGATTTAGTAAAAAGGAGGAACAGGATGGCTTATTCTGAATTTGAAGAAAAAGATCCACGTTTGGGAAACGGACTTGGAGACCGGAATGGCCTTTCATGGCCACAAGGTTATTGCAGTGTTGTGGGTAAGCAGGAACCGGTTATTTCTGAAAGAGATAAGGCGTTTTTGCGGGAATTAGCAAAAAAGGTCTCAGAAATCGCATCTCAACCTCAACAGGAAGAAAAGAAGCAATTATGGATGAAGCACAATGCATTGCAGGAAACCCGGCCGTTGATTTTTATTGATCCTGAACACGCCTGGTATGAACTTATTACAGCTGATGAATTAAAATGCAGTGGAAATCTGGCAAGATTATGGGAATTCAAACTCCTGAAGGAAATATATTGGGCTGAAAAGATAAAAGATGACAGGGTTATTGAACCAACATTCAAAGTATATTATGTGCATAAGACAAGTGGCAGGGGACTGGATACCAAGATTATTGGGGACGAAGGTATTGGTGCATACACCTGGAATGCTCCTGTCAGAGATTTCAGTGATGTTGATAAGATGCATTTCGATGAGATAATTGTGGATTACGATAAAACCCAAAAGCTGGTTGCACTCGCCAAGGAGGTTTTTGACGGAATTTTAGAGGTCAGGCTTGAGGGTACCTGGTGGTGGTCCCTGGGGATGACAACCGACCTCATTTATCTTAGGGGCTTTGAACAGGTCATGTATGATATGTATGACGAACCCGATGGGCTGCACAAGCTGATGGCCTTCCTTCGGGATGAAACCATGGCCAAACTTGATTTTCTTGAAAAGAATGGATTACTTTCGCTCAACAATGGCGGTGATTTCATTGGAACAGGTGGTTATGGCTGGTCATATGAACTTCCGCAACCTGACTTTGACGGAACCCATGTCAGATTGTGTGATATGTGGGGGTATAGTGAAAGTCAGGAAACAGTCAATGTTTCACCGGAGTTTTTTGAAGAGTTTGTCTTTGCGTACCAATTGCCCATTCTTGAAAGATTTGGTTTAAATATATATGGCTGTTGCGAACCTTTGGACAAACGCCTGGATATTGTTAAACGAATTCCCAGGCTGAGAAGGTTGAGTGTATCACCATGGTCTGATGCAATCGCTATGGCTGAAAGAATTGGGAAAGATTACATTTACAGCAGAAAAGTCAATCCTGCAGACATTGCAGTACCTGTAATCGATGAAGACCATATCAGAAAGGAATTGAGAGAGACCCTTAAGGCAGTATATAAATACAACTGCCGTGCCGAGTTCCTTATGAGAGACATCCGCACACTTGCTTGTAATCCCTATAATGCAATCCGCTGGACGGAGATTGCCAGGGAGGAGTCAGAAAATATCTGAATAGGCATCCTTAATAAGCATTCACTGAGTTTTATGCTTATACCCATGATGTTCACAATTTCATATAAAAGTAACAATAAAAATAATAAAGCTCTGATTTCAGAGCTTTTTTTATGGGCGTATTTCTTGAAAGCTCTTTTTGTGAATTTCACAAGCTAATAATGGATATAATGTAAAACAAGGTGATAAGGAAATGGTTAAAAGAATAAGAAGAAAACGAAGAAAAGCACGAAACCAAAATATTGAACATGATAATATACATACCGGATCATACGATGTTATACCCGATACAGTTGATGCTGTTGAGACCAGGCTTAGCGAAATATTTTCCGACTGTAATGATTTCATGCATCGCAAAATTTCATGTAGTGGAAAAAGTCAGACAAAAATACTTGTAGCATATATAAATGGTTTTGTTGACAAAAGGCTATTAAACCAGGATGTAATTCATCCTATTCTTGAATTCTTGTCAAATACAGAAATGTGCGAAGCACACATATATGAGATGCTAAAAGAATGTATAGTCATAAATAATGACATAAAAGAAATCAATAATATGCAGCAGGCCATAGACGGCATCATATCCGGTGAAGCCCTGCTTTTTCTTGACGGGGAAAATAAAGCTCTGATGATTGGAGTAAAAGAACCCAAGGGACGGCAGGTGGATGAACCTGTTACAGAAACTTCCATCAGGGGTTCAAGGGAAGGCTTTGTTGAGAACCTGAATACGAATATAGCTCTTATTCGGAAAATGATCAAAAATCCCAATCTTAAACTGGAGAAAGTGCAGCTCGGGAAGCAGACAAAAACTGATATTTGCATTTGCTATATAAAGGGAATCGCCAATGAGAATATTGTCAGGGAAGTGAGGGAGAGACTTAAAAAGATAAAAACTGATGCAATACTTGATACCGGAATTATTGAACAATACATTTCCGACAGCCGCTTGTCGGTATTTCCTACAGTTGGGAATACAGAAAGAAGTGACAAGCTGGCGGGGAAGTTACTGGAGGGGCGTGTAGGTATATTATGCGATGGTACTCCCTATGTCCTAACTATCCCGTATCTTTTTATAGAATCCATACAAAATACGGATGATTATTATGACCATGCCTATTTTGCATCCTTTATGCGCTTGCTGCGCCTTCTTGCACTTTTGGTATCAAATTTGCTGCCAGGTATATATGTAGCCCTGGTTGGCTTTCACCACACGTTAATTCCCTTTAAGCTGATGATAAAACTTGCGGCTTCACGGCAGGGAATTCCTTTTTCTCCTTTTACTGAAGCAGTATTAATGATTGTAGCTTTTGAGTTCCTCCGTGAGGCGGGTGTCCGTATGCCAAGACCTATAGGAGAGGCATTAAGCATAGTGGGTGCAATTGTATTGGGTGAAGCATCGGTTTCAGCAGGAATTGCCAGCAATTTAATGGTGATCATAATTGCTCTTACTGCCATTTGCAGTTTTGTTGTCCCTCCGCTTATCCGGGCAACCATGCTGCTGCGCTTTGTATTTTTGGCTGCAGCTAATTTTTTAGGCTTTCTTGGAATTTCCTTTGTGGGTGTGGCTGTTATTATACACCTCTGTCAGCTACGTTCTTTTGGAGTTCCTTATATGGCTCCCTTTTCACCGCTTACAGCCAACGATCTTAAAGATTCCATTGTTGTGGTGCCCATCTGGGCCATGGTTACAAGGCCGAAAATATTGAGGCAGGAATACTCAAGAAGTAAGAAAGGGACAAAACGCCAGGAGGTGAAAAAACCACAGTGATGAACATAAAGAGGAAGATAAGGTCTGGAATGGCAGTAGTTGCCTTTCTGCTTATATTTCCTTCACTGCTAACCGGCTGCTGGAACAATCGGGATCTGGTTAATATAAATATTGTGGCAGGTCTGGGACTAGACAGGACAGAAGATGGCAAAATACTTTTGACCATACAGGTAGTGGAACCTGCCGCAATTCAGTCTACAGTTTCTAATAATAGAGAAGGCAATGGTTCGCAGCAAAAGCCCGTGTTTGTTGTGTCCTATGAAGGCGAAACGGTTTCTGAGGCTCTAAGAGGTGTACTTGCTATTGCTGGCAAAAAGATGTTTCTTAGCACAGCCCAAGTCCTTATTTTCGGAGAAAGGCTTTTGCAAGATGGCATTGAAGAGGTTCTGGATTTTTTTCAGAGAGAGAATGAAATGGATTACGGAATGGACATTCTAGTTGCAAAAGATGCAACACCGAAAGAAATTCTTGAAATAGAAACTGATATAGATTCTATACCTATCTTGTATATAAAAGGAACGATAGATAACACCAATTTACGTGGGACAGTGAAAAAAACTATACTGGTTGATTTGCTTAAAGATATTGGCGAAAGAGGGATAGTACCTGTCATTGGAGGAATATCTATAGCTGGGGAAAAAGAGGTCAGGACAGAAGGCATCGCTGTCATTAAGGATGGAAGACTGGCGGGATGGCTGGGACAACATGAAACAATGGGATATATGTTTGCAACTGATAAAGTGAAAAGTGCCATTGTTAATGTTCCTGCAGACAATGGCAAAGCAGCGATTGAGATTATAGGGTCAAAAGGGAAAGTCAATGTGGTATTTAAGAATGGTAAACCGTACATGCTCACAGTAAAGGTGAAAACTAAGGCCAGTGTAGGAGAATACAAGGGAAAAGGAAAATTGGATTCTCCGGATAAGCTTTATGTACTGGAGAAGAACCTGGAAGAAGAAATAAAAAAAGAAATAATGATGACGGTGGAGAAGGCCCAAAAAGAGTATTCCAGCGATATATTTGGTTTTGGTGTGTATGTGCGCAAATACCACCCGCAGTATTGGAAAAAAGTAGAGAAAGACTGGAATGATATTTTTAGCAAGCTTCCTGTAGATATTCAGGTGACTGCGAATATAATGCGGACAGGTATTATTAAATGTCCTATAAATAAGGATGAATGACATAATGATAGTAGTTATAGTATTGTTTGCAATTTTAGTTTTTAAAGACTTTCAAAGGTTTATACGGGAAAAGGAACAGGCAAAGGTATATGTAATATATATTTTATTTTTAGCAACAAGCCTGGCAATCAGTTTGCTTCTGGCAGCAGGGATAAGACCTTCAAGTCCCCCACAATGGATAGAAGCAGCATTAAAGATGATGGGAGTTTTGAAGTAATGGAAAAAGTTAGAATATCTAGCATTCAGCTATCTATGCTTTTATCGGGTTTTCTTTTTGGCAGTACGGTAATATTGAGTCCTGCACAGGGAGCGAAAAATGATGCATGGCTGGCCATACTCCTTGGAGGAGCAACTGGCACTTTGCTGATGCTGTGTTATGCCACTATAACATCCTTGAATCCATCAAAAACTCTGGTAGATATTTTGAAGGAAAAGATGGGAAAAGTTGCCGGCAATTTTTTTGCCCTTTTGTATATATGGTATTTCATACATCTTGCTTCCCTGGTATTCAGGGATTTCGGCGAGTTTATTTGCACTACGACATTTCCGGAAACGCCCATGGTTGTGGTAATAGGATTATTTGCAGTTGTTTTGGTATATGCAGTCAACAGTGGAATAGAAGTGATGGGAAGGTTAGGCGAACTGCTGGTGCTTATAATACCTTTAATAGTAATCGTTATAAGCCTGTCGCTTATAACTACCCATGATTTCACAGCTTTCCTTCCTGTTCTGGGAAACGGCATAACACCTGTGATTAAAGCCTCTTTTGATTATTTATCCTTTCCCTTTGGGGAAACCGTTGCATTCCTAATGCTGTTTCCACATTTAAATAAAAAGGAAAAGCTAAAAAAAGTTGTGTTTGTATCGGCAGTAATATCAATATTATTGGTACTTGTCACATTTTTTAGAGATATCTTTGTTCTGGGAAGCGATTTGATGGAGCGTTCTATTTTTATTCCTCATTTGACTTCACTGCTTATACCTGGTTTGAATGTAGAGCCGTTGGTAGACATAAACCTGTTAATTGGAGGAGGAATTAAAATTTCAGTTTGCATATACGCAGCCGCAAGAGCTTTAAGCCAGATCGCAGGAATTGGTGATTATAGGAAACTGACCGGAGCAATCACTATTTTTTGTATTGTACTTTCAATATGGTCATTTGAAAGTGTACTTGAGCTTTTCACTTGGACTGAAAAGGTATGGTTTTTGTATTCTATTCCCTTTCAGATTGTGATTCCATTGGCACTGCTTTTTTTATCATTAAAGAAAAAGAAAGCATCTAAAAGAAAGAATGTATAACTGAAACGATGAAGAAGGCTCTTTAATATACAAAAAACACGGCAGTATATTCAAGAATAAGTTAAAGCTGAATTATAGAATTCAGCTTTAACTTATACACTAAAAACCGCAGATTTTAATATTTCCTGTGAATCCCTGAACGAAGGAAATAGCTTCATGTTTGTTTTTACACTAATTAATATTAATTCTTCTTCCTTTAGCTTTTGTCGGTTCTACTTTAGGAACTGTTATTGATAAAATACCATCTTTATATTCGGCTTTTGCCTGCTCAGATTTTATTTCCACAGGCAAAGGGATAGTTCTGGAGAATTTTCCATAGTATCTTTCCGACCTGAAAATATTTTCATCCTTGAATTCATTGTCTCGCTTATACTGCCCCGACAACCTTATGGAGTTTTCGTCAACATATACATTCAAATCTTCTTTGGATATACCAGGAATTTCAGCTTTAACCACTACCTCAGTATCTGTCTGAAATACATCAACTCTCGGTGAACTCATCCCACCCAAAAATCTTAAGGATGAAAAATCGGTAAAATTGCTTATATCTCTGCTGAAATTGTCAATTTCCCTGAATGGATTCCATGGCACAAGACTCATATCATCACTCCCCATAATATGATTTGTGTTCATATTTATGTTTTCCTTACGAAAAAATTTTATTCTTTATAGTTTGGCTAAGAAATTATTCCTCTATTATCATTGTATTAACAGACAATTTTGGAAAAGTTTTTTTATAAATCATTCCTTGACTGATTGAAGACGTTTTTGGCCAAATCCTTTCTGTGAGGCTAAGTCATTATTTAAAAATTATTTAAAAAATTAAGCCATAAAAAATAATAGCTTTCACATCGGACAGCAAAGATTATGGAAAAGTCTTTGCCTCTTAAAAAGATAGGAGCTGCTAATGTTTAGTATTATCAGCTCCATGATGGCGGAGGGTTAGGGATTTGAACCCTAGATACCTTGCGGTATACTGGTTTTCGAGAGCTCCGATAAACTTAGAACTTAGTGGAGGTTGGCAGTAAATGCATGTAGATAAAAACACCGGAAAACCTTGGTAGATAAGAGCCTCAGGGAGTTTTCTTTGTGCTTGCAATGAAAATCAAGCATGACGAAAAATCACAAAAATTTGTTATCCGAAACCTGTTTTGGATAGAACTCGGATAGAACTCAAAAGTTCTATAATCTTTAAGGACTAAAACATACTTCACCACTTGCCGTTGATAAATTTTAGAAAGTGAGTGAAGTAAATGAATTATAATGAATATTGTCGTTCGGTAATTGACCATTATCCTGAATATGTCACGCAAAAAGAGATGTGCAAAATCTTGGGTATTTGCACATCAACTGCCTACTCAATTCAAAAAAAGGCCTTATTCCCTTTGAATATGTAAATACACCAGAAGGAAGAAGACAACGGATAAAGATTACAGACATCCTTCTATACCAATATAAAAAGATGTGTTTTTGTGAATTGGAAAATGAGTTTGTTAAAAATTTACGCAATTATTATCAAAAGCAACTACGTGACTTTCCTCAATTGCTTTTGGTTTCTGATATAGTGCGTTTTACCGGGTATGGAAAGACGACAGTGAACAATTGGATATTACGTAATGAACTGAAGCCTCTTACTTATAAAAATAAGCGGATACAATCACTTAACCGAGGTAAAGGGTCTCTTATAACGAAAGATGCATTTCTTGATTTTTTAACCAGCACATACTATCGAAGTATAACAAGGAAATCAAGCATACATAAAGAGCAAGCCAAACAGTACGAGCAGCTCTTTGACATGCTTATGGTGAAGCGAGGTGCTCGGAATGCCTGATTATAGCTTCCTATTAAGTAAGTATCCTGAATTTGTAACGAAAGATCAGTTTTATAGGATATGTCATATAAGTAAAAACACAGCACTATATTATATAAAAAATGGTTTCATCCCTTGCATTGATTCTGGAAAAAAGACACGCAGATACAAAATTGCAATAAAAGATATTATTTTCTTTTTAGAAGACAGAGACAAAAATCCTGAAAAATATTACTTACCTAATCACTATAATAACCCATTTTTGCCAGGCTCAATTAGAAGATATAAGTTTAAATCGCGACTTGACCAATATAAAAACCATTACAAACTAAAAGGCATAAATGAGGTTAAAGATTATAAGCAATATCTTGAAATGCAATTTGCAGATTATCCAGATATGCTAACAAGTAAATATATACAACAAGTTACCGGTCACTCAGCAAGCACAATAATTTCATGGTGCAAGTCCGGCAACTTAAAGTATATAAAACACCATAGCAAATACCTTTTCCCCAAAAAGAGTGTTATTGATTATTTGTACAATCGTGAATTGCAACTATGAAGATAGTGCCGTTTGTTCTCTTATAGAGCAAATGGCTTTTTTATTGAATAAATAATCATTTTGAATTGCAAAGAAGATGGATAATAATGGGGGTATGTATGTTAGCCAACGCTCATTTAAATATTACCTTTCCTTCCCTTTAAATACATAAAAACAGTTTGTATAAATGATATAATTAAATTAAATCAATTAATCATTTTGGGAATTGGAGAATTGCAGAGGTGAATAACAGAATTGAGGGATATTAACAGTATTCAAGAACTCAGTGAATCTGATATTTTTGAATTATTAAAGTTAAATGAAAAAGACAAGATTTTTGCTGAAAATATTAAAATAAATCGGATGTCAGGAAAAGATCCTTATGCTAAAGGAGATTTTCGCTTGAATTTTTATAAAGAAGTTATGTCTGACATGTATACTGACGGGTTTATGATGGTATATCCACATGGAACTGTAGTGCGGCAAGCAAGAAGAAGTTTCTATTATCGCGGTGAGAACCAGCTATATCCTTCTACATCGCCATCACTGTGCAGGTTTTTAAATAATATAGAGAATGAAGAAGAAAGAGCTGTTGAACGTTTTGTTGCTGATATGAAAATAGCTGAATTTAATACATTGCTTTTCAAATTTCAACATACCGCTGATTTTTTGGAAAAAGGTGTTAGCGTCCTATCAGAGCAACTTGCTCAACACTATGGCCTGAAAACCCAGTGGTTGGACATTACAAATGACTTTGAAGTAGCTTTGTTTTTCGCCTGTTGTAAATATAATAAAAATTACAATATGTGGTCTCCGTTAACGAAATCAGATTTTAATAGAAATGAAAATACTCAGTATGGTATCATATTCAAAAAGAATACAGAATTAACAGATTTGTTACTTGGATGTGATTTATCATTGGAGGGCAATATACTTCCTATTGGTTTTCAGCCTTTTATGAGAAGTCATATGCAAACAGGTTATGCAATACTAATGAATGATCACATGGATTTACAAGACGACATGGATTTTGAAATGTATAAATTTAAGCATAGTGAAAAATTATGCAGTCTTATATACAAAAGAATGGATTGTGGTAGAAAAATATATCCTCACGAGGGATTAGTCTCGGTAAAAGATCAAATTGAATTAATTGAACAAAGTCGGGAGTTTAGTCGTAAAGCATTTGAATATGCTTATAACAAAACAGATTATAAGGTTAAGGATTGGGAACAACTATTGAATAAATATCAATATTACATAGGAAAGACTCCAATTAATTTGTCTCGACAAAGAATCAGAGCTGTAAATCGAGCCTATAAAAAGTTTGATATTGAAAAAATATATAACATCAGATTTGTATCTCGCCTATGTTATATACCTACATAAGTGCTTTAAAGACATTAGTTTTTGGCAAAGAACAGTTTGCGTGGTAAGGTGAAGTGGGGTTGAATAGTATGGAAAAATGGAAACCTAAAAATTTTGAAGATAAGTTACTTTATCAATACTGGAGTACTTCAAAGGGAAGTTTGTTTTTAGAAGTACCTATTGGTAATAGAGGACTTGGGAACTGGCCGCTTGAATCAAAAATCCGTCGGATTGATGGGATTATCGTGAGCAGTGAAAAAGACTATGAAGAACCTAAAGTTTTTAATTCCAAAGAGTATACTCTTAATGAACTTCTTAACCTGTTTCAGAAAAAAACAGTTGAGTTAATTGAAGTAAAAAAGAATCTCAATCGATTAGTGATTGGCCAGGTAATAGCAGGTATGGATATGTTTGAAAGGCAATATCAAGCAAACATAATAGTCCCTGTAATTTTGTGTCAGAACGGAGATCCAGCGTTAGAATGGGTTTGTAGAAAAAGAAATATTAAAGTACAGATTATTCGATGCACTAATTCCTAATATGTCATATATGCCTATAATGAGTTCAGAATTCCAGCTACTACCACTATTTTTTAACATAACCTAAATAAATAATGATTATAAGAAAAAAGCCGTTTTCTTTATTCGATGATAAAGCAAGCGGCTTTTTGCGTGAAAGGAGGAGTTTTAAGTGTCAAAAGTAATCGCCCTTGCCAATCAGAAGGGTGGCACAGGCAAAACGACCACAACAGTTAATCTTGGCATCGGTCTTGCTGCACAAGGAAAGAAGGTGCTCCTGGTAGACGCTGACGCGCAGGGTAATCTGACGGATTCACTGGGTTACCAGGAACCAGACAATCTGCCCGTTTCATTGGCCACTATCCTTACTAAAATCATGATGGAGGAACCGTACAACGCAGATGAAGGCATCCTTCATCATGCGGAAGGTGTGGATCTTATGCCGGGCAATATAGAACTGTCTGCCATTGAGGTTTCACTGGTTAATACCATGAGTCGTGAAACAGTACTTCGCACATATATCAATACGGTAAAAGACAAATATGATTATGTGCTGATTGATTGTATGCCGAGTTTGGGCATGTTGACAATCAATGCTCTTGCTGCAGCAGACAGCGTTATTATTCCCGTACAGGCTCATTACCTGCCAGCCAAAGGAATGACACAGCTTCTACAGACTATTGCCAGGGTAAGGCGGCAAATCAATCCAAATCTGACTATCGACGGCGTTCTGCTCACAATGGTAGATAATCGTACCAACTTTGCAAAAGATATTTCCTTTATTTTACGGCGGGACTACGGCGACAAGTTACGAGTGTTCCAAACGGAAATTCCCTTATCAATCCGGGCAGCTGAAACGAGTGCCGAGGGGAAAAGCATCTATATGCATGATCCACACGGTATTGCTGCTAAAGCTTATCAGGCCTTTACAAAGGAGGTGCAGAACATTGGCAAAGAGCAACACAAGAGACAGTATAAAACTGACATCAGTAGATGACCTGTTTTCCACGGAGGAAAGCCGCGTAGATAGTCAACGTGAAAAAGTGTTGGAAATACCTCTGTCGGAAATCAGTGATTTTCCTAATCATCCTTTTAAGGTAAAGGCGGACGAAGCTATGCTGGAGATGGCTGATAGCGTAAAACAGTATGGAGTATTAGTTCCCGGTCTTGTGCGACCAAAGGCAGACGGTGGCTATGAAATGGTAGCCGGACACCGGCGCAAAAAGGCAAGTGAGCTTGCAGGCCGTGAAACCATGCCGTGTATTGTCCGGAACCTGAATGATGATGAGGCGACAATTATCATGGTTGACAGCAATCTGCAAAGGGAAAACATTCTTCCGAGTGAAAAAGCTTTTGCATATAAGATGAAGCTAGAGGCTATGAACAGACAGGGACAGCGAACAGATTTAACTTCCCGACAACATGTCGGGAAGTTGGAAAGCGCAGATATAATAGGTAAGGAAGTAGGGGAGAGTGGCAGACAAATTCAGCGTTACATCCGCTTAACCGAGCTTATACCATCTATTCTTGAAATGGTGGACGATAAACGAATCGCCTTTAACCCTGCGGTTGAAATTTCTTACCTGACCGAAAATGAACAGCAAGACCTATATAAGACCATGCAATCGGAGGATTGCACTCCATCACTCTCACAAGCCCAGAGAATAAAAAAACTAAGCCAGGATGGCAGACTGAATATTGATGTCATATTTTCCATCCTTACTGAGGAAAAGCCTAACCAAAAAGAAAAGTTCCACATTCAGCGTGAGCGTATAGACCGATTTTTCCCTAAAAACTTTACCGAAAAGCAAAAGGAAGATTTGATAGTCCAATTACTTGAGAGTTGGTACAAAAAACGGCAAAGGGAACAGGAAAGATAAAACAGGATGCGGCCATTGTGTAAGATAGCCATTTTACAAACAAGGGAGGCCGTTTTTTTATGCCCTTTTTGAAAGGAGGGACTCCTATGTACTTTACAGAAGGGCAGTTGCGGGAGTATGAGCGCATTATGCAGGAGAAACCGGGATATAACCGAAGAGTCATCAAAACGATGAAAGAACGGGATTGCAGGAACTGTAAGCATTTTGATGAGTCCTGTAATAAGTGCAGCAAGGATAAGTGCGATATATTTGATGATTAAGTAC
>DULL01000064.1 GCA_012840395.1 Clostridiaceae bacterium
AGAGGCTCGTTGTCAAGGGAACCGTGGAATAAATGCGGTAAGTAAGATCAAACCAAGTAAAAAAGTACTGGCATATTCTTACTACAAGGAAAAATGAAAAATTTGCCCACTAGTACTTGACACAAACTGAGTGAATGAAAAATTTGACAAGCTTAAATTGAAAATATATAATGGTAATAAGTTTGGATGGTAAGTATTTTAGAAAAAAGGCTTGATTAAGATCCAGTTTGGAGGATTAACATGCAAATGATAAAAAAGATAATCTTATCTATTCCACTTGTTCTTATACTTATCTTTTCATTTTGTCTTGTATCCAGTGCAGAAGAAAACAAAGTGGGCATTGTTACATGTGATGTTTTAAATATACGTGAATTACCCGGCACAGAAAATAAAATCCTCCGGCAGGTAACACACGGTGAGAGACTTCAGATATTAGAAAGTTCAGAAGAATGGTATAAGATAAAATATAATGATGATATAGGTTGGGTACATAGTGATTATATTACAGTGAAGGTTGAACCAATAGGAATTGGGACTATAAATGCAGATTACGTAAATATTAGAACTGAGGGAAGCTTGTCATCCAAAGTCATTACAATGCGGAGCAGCGGAGCAAGATTTGAGGTGTATGATAAACAAGGCGACTGGTATAAAATTATGCTTGAGGACGGCACCTATGGATGGGTTTACGGCCAGTACATATCTTTCAGAGAAGGTACCGAGACTTCAAGAGGTGGACAAGATGTAAGAGATAATAATTCTGGCGGACATAGTTCCCTGGGAGAGAAGATTGTTCAATATGCCAAGCAGTATTTGGGTGTAAAATACGTCTATGGAGGATCATCTCCGAAAGGGTTTGATTGTTCGGGATTTGTACAATATGTTTTTAAGAATTTCGGCATTAATTTGGAACGTGTTGCCGCAAACCAGGCAAAACATGGAACAAAGGTTGACAAGGCCAATCTAAGGATAGGAGATCTTGTCTTCTTCGATACCAACGGAGGTATGAACTCAATCGAGCATGTTGGTATATACATAGGGGGAGGCAATTTCATACACGCTTCTTCTGCCAGCGGAGTGCGTCAGGTAACTATAAGCGATTTAACCTCAGGTTATTATTCTAAAACATACATGGGTGCAAGAAGATATATATCAGATTAGATTTCTGAGGATTTCACAAATATTAATATGGCTTCATAAGAAAGTACCTGTACATCAATTGTACAGGTTTTTTGTACGTTTTTTTTATAATATTTCAAAATTCTCACCAAAAATATTCACTGCCAATATTAACATTAATTAACAAATAATGTATAATTATGAAAAATAATGTTGACTTTTTGTTAAACGGAGGCAAAATGAAGCGCCCTTTATTACTGGCAGCGATATCTTTGGTTGGTGGAATAATAACCGCTCATACTATTGACTCTTATTTAATTACCATTATGTTAATTATAACTCTGTTTTCTGCCGCCTTATACATGACTCAAAAATTGAAAATAAATGTAGTTTTATTGCTTGTTATTGTTGCTGTTTATTCTTTCGGATCTTTTGAATATTACTGTTTTAAATTGATAAATGAAGGCAAGTATGAAAGATTTGCAGGCGAAAAAGTTATAGTAAGAGGTTTCATAATCCAGGAACCTGAGATAAAAGATATTCGGGTAATATATACAATAAAAACCAATGAAGTTATATTAGAGAATGTTGTTAATAGGGTAAAGGGCAAAATATTACTTACAGTTTTAGGAGAGGATAATACACCTATTTATGAATATGGCCAGGCAATTGAAGTAGCAGGTGAAATAACTCTGCCAAAAAACAGAAGGAATCCGGGTGGTTTTGATTACAAGAGATATTTGATGCAGTCCGGAATTTCAGCAACTATGTTTGTACGAAGTAAAAATATACTGGCTGTCTCTGGTAAAAAGAAGAATTATATCATACAACTGGGAAACAGTATCAGGAACAGGATAATAAAGATAATTGAACAAAGCCTTCCAATTGAACAGGCGGGGCTTTTAAATGGCATGTTAATTGGATACAGAAGCGGACTTTCAAAAGAAATCCAGGAAGCGTTCAATGATTCAGGATTAATACATATAATGGCGGTATCAGGTGCTCAGGTTACGTTTCTTATTATACCCGTTATGTTTATTTTTAAGAGATTGAATTTGGGAAGAAAAATATCTAATATTATTATGATAGGAATACTTATTGTTTTTTTGTCGGTTACCGGGTTTCAGCCATCAGTTTCAAGAGCTGTTATCATGGCATCCATAGTACTAATATGCCAGATAGCATTAAGAGAATATGATATATATACCAGCATATCCATAGCAGCTATCATCCTTTTAATATATAATCCATTTACATTATTTAATGTAGGCTTTCAGCTTTCTTTTATTGCTACAATTTCACTTGTAATGCTTAATAAGAATATTAGGGATATTCTTGAATGCAAGTATATACCTAATATGATTATAAATCCATTATCAATGATAATTTCTGCCCAAATTGGAGTTTTACCTATTACGGCATATTATTTTAATAAAATATCCGTTATTTCAATATTATCAAATCTTCTGGTTACACCATTGATTCAGATTACCTCTGTTTTAGGTTATATTATGATAATAGCTGGTCAGTTTAGTGTTGGATTATCGAAATTAATTGGCTACATAAATAATATATTTCTTTCCTTAATTTTAAAAATAACCGAAATTTGTGCTGATTTGCCTTATTCAACTGTTACGATACTGAATCCGGGTATTTTAGTAATTATACTATATTATGCATTAATATGGCTTTTTTTCTATTATAAACCTCTTGATAATTTCAAAACCTGGAAGAGTTATAGCCTGACTTCTATTGTGTCTGTTCTTTTGCTTTTTATGCTGCTCATGCCCGCAAAAAGGGGTATGGAGGTTGTTTTTCTTGATGTGGGAAACGGGGATTCTGCTCTTGTTACAACTGAAGGGGGAATGGCTGTGCTTATTGACGGGGGAGGATATTATAATACGGATGAAGATAAAAACATAGGAGATAGTATTATTGTTCCTTTTTTATTGAGTAATGGTATAGGAAAACTTGATATGGTTATAGCAACTCATGGTCATGAAGATCATGTACAAGGATTAAAACCTGTTCTTGAAAGTTTTAAAGTTGAAGCTTTTATAATTCCTGATGTGAGCAGTCTGGATGAATTTAAGGATCTGCTTGATATTTGCAGGGAAAGAAATATCTATGTTAAAAAATGCTCCAGGGGCGATGTAATAAGACTTGATAACAATTCCAAAATAGAAGTGTTGAATCCCTCCGGAGAATTTAACCCTTTAACAGTATCTTTAAATAATTCCTCTTTGGTGTTAAAATTAAGTCACCTGGATATTGACTTTTTATTTACAGGGGATATTGAAAAGGAAGCAGAGGCAGATATACTAAAGACCGGCTTTGACCTGGAAAGTGAAGTGTTGAAAGTGCCTCATCACGGGTCTTCAACATCTACAACACCGGCCTTTCTGGAAAAAGTGAAACCTGCAGCAGCTATTATCAGTGTAGGCAGAAATAATTTTGGACATCCGTCAGCGGAAGTAATAAAGAGACTAAATGATTTTGGAATAATGACCTTTCGTACAGATATTCATGGAGCTGTTACCGTTAAATCAAACGGGAAAAGAATTAAAATTAAGAGAATGATTACTTGATAAACTTGTTTGAAGGTGATAATAATAATGAGTATGCAAATACTAAAACAAGACATAAAGAATAAAGAAATTAGAAATCTTTATTTATTTTACGGGCAGGAAGAATTTTTAAAAAAATACTATCTAAATGCAATAGAAAAAATCATTATAAATGAGCAGTTCAGAGAAATGAATAAAGTAGTTCTTGAAGGGAAAGTAAGTTTATCCAGGTTGGCTGATGTTTGTGAAACAGTGCCTTTATTCTCAGAAAGAAAATTAGTTTTAGCAAAGAATACAGGACTCTTTAAGACCGGCAGTAAGGAAGCAGCATCTGGTAAAGATTCTGACATGGATTTTTTTAAGAAGATACCCACGTTTACATGCCTGGTCTTCTATGAGGAAGAAATCGATAAACGGCTAAAAATAGTGAATGCAGTAAAGAACAACGGACTAATAGTAGAGTTTGAATATCAGAATTCTACTGAATTGGTAAAATGGGTTATCAAAGTTTTCAATACATATAATAAAAAAATATCCGAAGAACTGGCAGCCCAGCTGGTTAATTACTGTGAGCCGGCTATGACCGATATTCTTAATGAAATCAATAAAATCATATTATATATGGGAGATAGAAAGGTTGCCAATGCAAATGACCTGGAACAGGTTTGTACAAAATCAATTAAAAGCAAAATATTTGACCTGACTGATGCAATATCAGAAAAAAATTCAACGCGGGCATTAAAACTTCTAAATGATATGGTGCTGCTAAAAGAACCTATTCCTAAAATTATATTTATGATAGCAAGACAATTCAGATTGATTCTTGAAATGAAGCTGATGTTGAATGATAAGGTAAACATTAAAACGGTTGCTTCAAAATTAAAAATTCATCCTTTTATAGCAGGGAAGATAGCCAATCAGGCAAAAAGGCTCTCAACAGATACACTTAAGAAAGCTTTGGAAAGAACATATGAATTGGATGGAGATATAAAAACCGGAAAGATTAATGATAGAATAGCAGTTGAACTTTTGATTGCGGAGTTCTGCAAATAAAGATAAAAATAAAGACAAAAAAACGTACCTTCGTACGTTTTATTAATTTGCAGCTGAAGCTGCCTTTATAGCTTTAAAAGCTTTCATAAGTCTTGATTTTTTTCTTGCAGCATTATTTTTGTGTAATATGTTTTTTGTAACTGCTTTATCAATATCGCTTATTGTTTGTCTTAAAATTTCTTCTACAGAATCACTGTTATTAGCTATTGCTTCTTTACACTTTTTTATAGAAGTTCTCAAAGCCGATTTAGCGGCAGTATTTCTCAAATTCTTTTTTCTTGCAATTTTTACACGTTTTATAGAAGACTTAATGTTTGGCAAATCATTCACCTCCCGTTGTTTTCAACATCGTTCATTTTATCACGAAAAAAAACAAAACGCAAGAGTGATTTTGGCTTTTTAAGCCGCAACATTGCAAATCTTAATTGAAAAAGTTATTTCCACCCCAAATTCATAGGTAGTGGAAATAAGTTTTGCAAATCAGGAAAAAAAGAAAAGTGGAAATTAATTTTGCAAACATCTTTTTAGTTCATCCACCCTCATCC
>DULL01000065.1 GCA_012840395.1 Clostridiaceae bacterium
AGTGGTGGGGTGCCGCCCAGGCTGACAAACCATATGGGAGATGCTTGTTGTCAAGGGCATTCCGGAAATACGCGATATCAGGATGATTCTTTGCTTCTTTTCCCTACAGTAAATTAACGCTATCAAAAGTTAAAATTTTACTTGACAAGAATTTAACATAGTTCTATAATAAATGACAATACAAATTGAAATTAAGCTTTGTTATTCAACTTAGTAATACATCTTAGTATTGCTTATATATTAAAAATTTAAGGCATTGGAATTAAAATTTAATATTGGCGGATGACTGGTGGGGGAGAGCATTTTCTGGTTTGCTCAAATAGTAATTCTATAAAATAGCAGAAAATGCACCGAAGGAGTTAAACTCTCAGGTTATAGAGACCTCATCACGACGAACCTCTGGAGAGACCAATAATGGCGCCGAAGGGGCAGGGCTTTATAAGCTTAATCTCTCAGGCAAAAGGACAGAGTGAATGAAAGCAACTAATGATGCTATATCATGTCTGTATTTTCAGGGGTCAAATCGTTCTTGGATTTGGCTTTTATTTTTATTATAAAAGTATCTTCCACTCTCCAGCAGGTATTTAGTTTAATATGTGATAAAAATTAGAAATACTAAAAATACTTGATTTTTGTGAGGAGGATTATTATGCATAAGAAACTTTTTATTCCCGGACCTGTTGAAGTCAGAGAAGATGTTCTTCAAAAAATGGCCACACCCATGATAGGACACAGAACAAAAGATGCTTCAAATTTGCAGAGAAGAATTTCAGAAAAAATGAGAAAAGTGATGTATACCGAAAATGAGATACTGCTCTCAACATCTTCAGGGAGCGGATTAATGGAAGGCGCTGTACGTTCTTGTACAAGAAAGAGAGCAGCAATTTTTTCAGTAGGAGCTTTTGGAGACAGATGGTATAAGATGGCTGTGGCCAATGGCGTTCCCGCAGATAAGTTTTCTTCTGACCTGGGGAAGGCTACAACTCCTGAGATGGTAGATCAGGTACTGTCTACAGGAAAATACGATTTAATAACTATTACACATAATGAAACATCAACAGGAGTTATGAACCCGGTTGAAGAAATCAGCCAGGTAATGAAGAAATACCCTGAAGTTGTATGGTGTATGGATGCAGTAAGTTCATTAGGTGGGACAAAAATAGAAGTAGATAAATTGGGAGTTGATATATGCATCACCTCTTCACAAAAGTGTTTGGGGTTGCCTCCCGGACTGGCTATCTGTTCATTTTCTGAAAAAGCTGTAGAAGCTGCCAAAAAAGTAGAATTCAGGGGTGTATATCTGGATTTGCTTGATTTATATAATTATATCAAGAAAAAGGATTACCAGTATCCATCAACTCCTTCACTTTCACATATGTTTGCCCTTGACTACCAGCTGGACAGAATATTGGAAGAAGGGCTTGAACAGAGGTTTGCCAGACATCTGGAAATGGCCAAGTATGTCCGCCAGTGGGCAAAAGAGAATTTTGCGCTATTTCCTGAGGAAAGATATGCTTCCAACACTCTTACAACAATAAAAAATACCAGGAACATTAATGTAGGAGATTTGAATAAAAAACTTGGAGAAATGGGGTATGCTATTTCTAACGGCTACGGTGACCTTAAAGAAGTAACATTCAGGATAGCTCATATGGCTGATGCTACTATGGATGATATAGTAGAATTGCTTAAAGCGATTGACAGCTTAATTAATTAGAAAATAAAAATGAGGACATTTTCCGACAAAAAGTAAGCTCCCTAATTGCAAGGGGGAGTATCCCGTTACCTTAATCTAAATTGGGACACTCCCCCGACAATAAAACAGATTTCTCTATTAAGAGATTAAACGGGGAATGTCACATACCTTAAACGGGGAGTTTCTCCTTAATAATTTAATCGGAGGGATTATAAGATGAAAGTTATAGTAACAGATAAAATGGCAGATGATGGTATAATTTATTTAAGAGAAAAGGGTTTTGAAGTAGATGTAAAGTTTGGGATTGCCCGCAATGAACTTTTGGATATTATAGGAGAATATGATGCTATAATAGTAAGAAGTACAACCAAGGTTGATGAAGAACTGCTTGAAAAAGCTACAAACTTAAAAGTTGCTGCCCGGGCAGGTAACGGCATAGATAATATTGATGTAAAAGCCTGCACCAAAAGAGGTATTGCTGTAGTTAACACTCCTGAGGGAAATATTATGGCAGCGGCCGAGCTGACTATTGGATTAATATTTGCATTATTCAGAAACATACCACAGGCATATCATGCTGGTAAAAATAAAGATTTCAGAAGAAATAAATTTTCCGGTATTGAATTGGACGGAAAAACCGCAGGTGTTATCGGCCTTGGCAGAATAGGAACAATAGTTGCTACAAAATTAAGAGGCCTGAATATGAAAGTTGTTGCATACGATCCTTACCTGACGGAAGAAAGAGCTGCAAAACTGAGAGTTGAGAAATGTGAAACTATTGAAGAACTTCTTGCCCAGTCTGATGTAGTAACTGTCCATGTACCTAAAACACCTGAAACATATAATTTAATTGGCGAAAAAGAATTAAAAATGTGCAAAAAAGGTGCCAGGATTATTAATGTGGCAAGAGGAGGCATTATTAATGAGCAGGCACTTTATAATGCCTTAAAGGAAGGACATATTGCAGGAGCAGCATTAGATGTTATTGAAAAGGAACCTGCTTTTAATAAAAAACCTGAGGAACAGGATTTCAGCAATCCTCTTATTGAACTGGATAATGTAATTTATACTCCCCACCTGGGAGCTTCTACCGAAGAAGCAAGCCATAATGTAAGCCTGGATTCGGCAAAACTTGTGGAAGGCGTATTAAACGGGCAGATTGTTTCTGCTGTTAATATGCCTCATATCAGCAACGGTGATATAAACGGCCTTAGGCCTTACATTTTATTGGCTGAGATGCTTGGGAAAATATATTATCAGTCTGAAAGAGAAACTGTAGAAAGAATTGAAGTAATTTACAGAGGGGATTTGGTTGATAAGGAAACCAAGCTAATTTCTCTTTCTGCTCTTAAGGGTCTCCTTGATCCGGTTGTAAGCGAAAACATTAATTATGTTAACGTAGAGTTCATAGCCAACGGCATGGGTGTAAGCCTGGTTGAAAGCAAGAGCTCCTGTTTAGAAAAATATACCAACCTCATTACTGTAAAATTCTGTACTAAGAGCAGAGAACTCAGCGTTTCCGGAACAGTATTTGCAAAGGAAGAAATAAGGATTGTAGATTTCTTTGGATATAAACTGGATTTTGAACCTTCTCCAACAGTAATTGCTATCCAGAATATAGACAAGCCCGGAATGATAGGTAAGATAGGTTCAATACTTGGAGCAGGAAATGTTAACATTGCAGCAATGCAGTGGAGCAGAAACAGAAAAGGTGAAAAAGCTGTAGCATTTATCAGTGTGGATGGAGATGTTACCGAAGAAATGCTTAAACAGCTGAGAGAAATAGATGGAGTACTAAGAGTTTCCAAGCTTAGATTTTAACATTAATAAATAAAATACAAAATACCAGGCATTTTGAAGATGCCTGGTATTTTACTTTCACTTTTTTCACATTAGTTTATTCTATTGGCTTATTCCATTAACATATTTTCCTGCATTCCAGGTAGAATCGCTTCTCTTCGGCCTCTCCCATTGAGAAAGTTTTTCTGGGAAGAGTTCCGTCCAGTATTACAGTTTTGAAAAGATCCTGCTTCTTCATAGAAGGCAGTATGAATCCTATATTACCTTCTTTAGCAGCCAGACTAGTTAAAACATCTTCACCGTGAATATAGTCAATCTTTATTTGATCATATTTTTTCATAACAGCATCAAGGAAAAATTGGAGACTGCCCACTTCAAGATTTTGCTTTGGCTTGTTTATAGCTATTAAGCCGTATTCTTCTTCAGCCACAAAGGGTATAACATGAGCCTTGGTCTGTTTCCTTAAGGCGTCCACTTCTGCAAGACAGCTTTCCTTGCAGTCAAACAACCTGAAGAAAGGATCCATATCTTTGCAGATTTTTATCAGCTCTATTTCTATCAATTTTGGATTTGCATTAAACAGTATTCTATGTATGGGTTCAAAGGTGATACCTTTATCATGAACATTGACAACTTCAACAAGGGCATATCTTGCAGGATGAGTTAAAGTCTTATCTTCAGGAAGCTTCTTCTTTATGTTTTCCCAGTGGGATTTGGCGGTTGCCAGCGAATGGTTGCCATCACCTACGGCAAACAGTAAGGGTGCCTTGTAATCAGAAAAACCATATTTTTCATTAAAGACTTTTGGTGAAGCAAGTTTATTCAGGGCATGGACAATGTCTGCAATAATATTTTCATCTTCTACTTTATAACCCTGTATATGCCCGCCACCCATCATAAGATCAAAGTCATATACTTTTTCAAGCCTGTGGATATTTTGTGAAAGAGGGCCTATTACCGTATCATCAGGATCATCTATCAGAAGCATTATATGAGGAAGCTCAATGCTGGCATTTTCCCTGATTCTAAGCCTGGGAGGAATTCTTTCAACAACAGTGCCTTCCGTAGCCCTGATCAGTGTTTGAGAACCTGGGGAATAATCGTATTTTTCCAAGTCAACAGCAAGAATCAGACCTTTTCTAGAAGGAGAATGGGAAGTTTTTCTGTCAACATAAATAAAGCATGGTTTACTGGAACACAGTATATTCTGGCGAAGATACTCATTCATAGTTTTATTAATTTTTTCTATTCTTAAGTCAACGTCTTTTTCTTCCAGATAGATTTCAGGTAATATTAAGTGAAATGTGGAAGGACTGTTTCCAACAATATCTTTAACTTTATCCCAGTATTCAATTTGTGATGTATACTGGTCACAGGCTACTACAGACCATTTATATAGATCACATTCCTTTGCAGGAAGAAGAATTTCCGGAATGGATATTCCTATATGTTCCATAATGTCAGTAATTTGTTTCATAAAGTTTGACCACCCTTCCGATATCGTGTGCCATATACGACAGTCATTGTACGTTAATAACAGATAAAAATATTATATATGAATTTTTTTGTTATATAAAGCAATAATATATGTAAACACCTATTTTAGAATATATTTTATGGAAAGAAGTAACATGATAAGATACAGAGAAGTTATCGGCATGCCTGTGTTTTGCAGCCAAAAGGGAAAAAAGCTGGGAATTGTTGGGGATGTGATTGTATCCCTTGAAGAAAGGAAAGTTAAAGCTTTTGAGCTAGAAAAAAAAGGATTTGGCGTTAACTCCAAGGGATTTCTGTTTGAAAGCATAGAAAACTTAGGGACTGATGCAATTATTTTGAAAAACTTTTTCTGTTTGGACTTTCTGAACAATCTTGGCGTAAAAAAACCTTTTGACAAAGGTACACCATTTAACAGGGGAGTTATATGCGGAAGGAAGGTATACACAAAAACAGGAAGAGAGCTTGGAGTTGTTAAAGACTATTTTTTTGACCCTGTTACTGGAAGAGTAGAAGGTATAGAGCTTTCAGATGGTATTTATGAAGACATTGTCCAGAGGAGGAATATTCTCCCTCTTTTTGGCAAAGTCGAGTTTGGAGAGGATAATGTAATGGTTGGAAGAGAAGCAGTGGAAGAAATGATGAGTACTGGCGGAGGAATAAAGAGAAAATTTTTAAGAAATCATATACTTTAAAGGATAATTTATTAATGACATAAAATTAAAATACGAAAGGAGAAATAATATGAACAGTTTTAGAAAAGGCCTTATAGTTGGAGGATTACTGGGAGCATCAATAGCCATGATTTCTAATTCAGATATGATGAATGGAAGAAATAGAAAAAGAATGATAAAAACGGGAAGAACAATGATGAGAAGAACAGGCAACATAATTAGTGACATTGTTGATGTATTTAGATAATAAGCAGGGGGACGGTTCTCACGCTTCCGTCAATGGAAAGCGATTATAAAAAGGACAAGTGTTTTTCAATGTAAAAAGTATTTTATATGGGAAAATATTTCAATGAAAATTTATCTGCAAGGGGATTGTTCACCAAGTCTTTGCTGAACCGTTCTCCCGATTATCGGGAAGCGGGAGAAATGTTTCCTGATTTTCAGGAAACATGGGAACCTGGAAGCATGAGAACTTTCCCTTTGTTTCTTTTTGTATTTCAACTGAGTGGGAGTAAATAATGGCTGTTAAGTCAAGAAAAATATTTTATTTTGTTATTATAATACTGATTATTGTGGTAATTATTTTATTTTTCTATAGATTTAGAGAACAGATAAAAAGAATAATCACACCTGTAATAATGGGGGTAATAATTTCATATTTGATTGCACCTCCAGTATTAAAGCTTGAAGAGAAAAAAATACCACGGAAATATAGTATTCTGATATTGTATTTTGGATTTATTGTATCATTTTTTGCCGTTATAATATTTATAGTTCCTGAGATTATAAGCAATACCCAGGAACTGACGAACACCGTTCCAAATATGACTGTAGAATATCAGGACGTGGTTAACAAAGTTATTACATCCATAGAATCAAGCAGTTGGCCCCAGGAAATAAAAAATGCAGTTCAAAACGAAATCAGGAATACAATATTAATATTACAAACCTATTTAACCAATCTCTTAAAAAAAGTATTATCAGGTATTATTATTACTGCAAGGTTTATTTTTGATCTGGCTCTTGCAATGGTGATAGGATATTATTTGGTTAAAGATTCGGATTATTTTAAGTCATCTATTATGTCACTGGTACCCCGTAAATGGAGAAAAGGGTTTCATGGCACCATAAAGGAATTAGGACAGGTGCTGTCAAACTTTATCCAGGGACAGCTTACTACAGCTTTTATTGTTGGAGTAATGGAGAGTATCGGACTGATATTGCTGAAAGTAAAATATCCATTACTTTTAGGGATGTTAGGAGGAATAGCGAACATAATACCTTATTTTGGCCCTATTATAGCGGCTGTTCCAGCTACGGCAGTTGCCCTGATAGATTCACCCATGAAAGGATTATGGACGGTAATCATGTTTATATTTGTTCAGCAGCTGGAAAATGTACTAATTTCGCCTAAAATAATTGAAGGGAAAGTGGGATTGCATCCGGTAATAACAATAATTGCCGTTCTCGTAGGAGGAGAAATGTTCGGTATAATAGGGATGATTTTTGCAGTCCCCGTCACAGGGATGATCAAGGTTATTATAAAAAGGGCAGTTGATGCTCTGGCTTAAGCTTATAATATGGGTGTACTAACTAGAAATAAATATATGCAGATATATGCACCCGGAAAAATATGTGCATCCGTAAAGTAGAGAATTCTTGACACTAAATTATCATTTATATATTATTAACTTAATGTTAATTTTATGCTACAGAACTAAGTTCCTGGCTATAACCAGACATCAAGAAGTCTCTCTCTTCTATAAGCGGGAGCTGAATTGATGTAAATTATAATAACAACCTTGTTCAGTGGAGGATTGCTAGATCCCCACCGAATTCCAGAGCGAAGCGAGTTTGCTTGAAAAAGTTAAAATATATATATTATAAATATAAATATATTTTTTTTGTTGAGAGGGTTTATATATGCAAAAACTAGGACTGAACGAGATAAGAAAAAGATATTTAAAATTTTTTGAAAGCAAAGGGCATTTGGTACTTCCCAGCTTTTCTCTTGTGCCTAATAATGACCCAAGTATTTTACTTATTAATGCCGGAATGACTCCGTTAAAACCTTACTTTACAGGCCAGGAAAAGCCACCTAGAAACAGAGTGGCTACATGCCAGAAATGTATAAGGACTCCTGATATCGAAAACGTTGGTAAGACAGCAAGACACGGTACTTTCTTTGAAATGTTGGGGAATTTCTCCTTTGGCGATTATTTCAAGAAAGAAGCCATCAGCTGGGCCTGGGAGTTTGTTACGGTTGAAATGGCAATGCCTGTGGACAGGCTCTGGGTTTCCATATATGAGGAGGATGACGAAGCTTTTGAAATATGGAATAAGGATATCGGGCTTCCTCCGGAACGTATCGTAAGAATGGGTAAAGATAATAACTTCTGGGAACATGGTACAGGCCCCTGCGGGCCTTGCTCGGAGATATACTTCGACAGAGGACCTGAAAAAGGATGTGGAAAACCGGACTGTAAAGTAGGTTGTGACTGTGACAGGTATATTGAATTCTGGAACCTGGTATTTACTCAGTTTAATAGAGATGAAAATGGCAATTATTCAAAACTTGAAAAGAAAAACATAGACACAGGTATGGGCCTGGAACGTCTTGCATGCATAATGCAGGATGTAGATAGCTTGTTTGAAGTGGATACTATCAGGAAAATATTGGATTGTGTTTGCCAGACTGCCGGAGTCAAGTACGGTAAAGATTATAAGACTGATGTTTCCATAAGAGTAATTACAGATCATATAAGAAGTACCGTAATGATGGTATCGGATGGTATCATACCTTCAAATGAAGGAAGAGGATACGTATTAAGGAGATTACTTAGAAGAGCTGCCAGACATGGGAAACTTTTAGGAATTGAAAACGCTTTCTTATACAAGGTTGCAGAAGTTGTTATTAATGAATCAAAGGAAGCTTATCCGGAATTAAAAGAAAATTCTGAATACATTACAAAAGTAATAAAAATAGAGGAAGAAAGATTTGAGGAGACAATAAACCAAGGCCTTTCCATATTGAATGAGTACATTTCGGAAGCCAAGGCTAATAATGAAAAGGTACTGAAAGGAAGCATTGTATTTAAACTCCATGATACATTCGGTTTTCCCATGGATTTGACCCGGGAGATTGCCGAAGAAAATGGCCTTGCCATTGATGAGAAAGGCTTCTTAGATGAAATGGAAGAACAGAAGAGAAAAGCCCGTGAAGCATTAAAAGATAAGGATTCTTCCGCATGGGGAAAGAGTATTTTTGCAGGTCTGGATAATAGAGGTGCTACAGAGTTTGTAGGATATGTGGATAAACAATGCCATGGAGAGGTACTGTACATTATTAAAGACGAAAAAATTGTCGACAGGGCAGAAGCAGGAGATAATGTTGTTATAGTTCTTGATAAAACCCCGTTTTATGCTGAAAGCGGTGGTCAGGTGGGGGATACCGGTATATTAGAAAACACTAATGTATATATTAAAGTGACCGACTGCAAAAAGTCACCTGATGGCAAACACCTCCATATAGGCATAGTAGAAAAAGGTGCAGTACAAACAGGGGATAAAGTGGAAGCCAAAATTGATGTTAAAAGAAGGATGTCCACTGCAAGAAATCATACTGCTACACATCTACTGCAAAAAGCTTTGAAGAATGTTTTGGGTGACCATGTTGCCCAGGCAGGTTCACTGGTTTCTCCAGACAGGTTAAGATTTGATTTTAATCATTTTACTTCCCTTACTGAGGAAGAGATTAAAACTGTGGAAAAAGAAATCAATGATGTGATTATGGCTGACTTACCTGTTGAAGTTAAGGAAATGAGTTTGGACGAAGCAAAAAAAATAGGTGCTACCGCTTTGTTCGGGGAAAAGTATGGCGATGTCGTCAGGGTTGTTAAAGTTGGAGACTACAGCATGGAACTTTGCGGTGGAACACACCTTAAATCAACTTCCCAGGCTGGTTTGATAAGAATTATCGGAGAAAGTGGCATCGCTGCCGGAGTAAGAAGGATAGAAGCACTGACAGGTGAAGGCGCCCTTCAATATTATCAGGATCGGGAAAATATGCTTAACCGGGCCGCCGCTGCACTTAAAACCAGTCCTGAGGATGTTTTAAAAAGAATTGAAACAATGATTCAGAATTATAAAAAGGCCGAGGCAGAAATTGAACAATTACAAAACAGGCTTATAAGCAGTTCAATGGATCAAATACTGTCCCAGGCAAAAGATGTGCAGGGAATTAAAGTGGTAACTGCTTCTATGGGACAGATGGATATGGAAGCTCTCAGGGCAACTGGAGACAAGCTTAGAAGCAAGGTTGGAACGGGAGTTGTAGTATTGGCTTCAACTACCGGAGATAAGGTAAATTTTGTTGTTATGGCTACAAAGGATGCTGTAAGCATGGGCATACATTCTGGAAATCTGATAAAAGAGATAGCAAAGATTGCAGGAGGCGGCGGAGGAGGCCGTCCCGATATGGCGCAGGCTGGAGGCAAAGATACTTCCAAAGTCAATGAAGCTTTGCAACATGCTGTATCAGTTGTTGAACAGCAGATAAATAAATAAGCATAGTAACATAGTATATGTCAGGAGGGTGTTTTTGAAATATGGAAAATTGCATTTTTTGCAAAATAGCAAACAAGGAAATCCCATCTAAAATAGTATATGAAGATGCCAATGTTATAGCTTTCAATGATATAAATCCCGTTGCGCCCATTCATGTGTTGGTTGTTCCAAAGCAGCATATTAAAAGCATGAATGACATTGATGAGAATAATTCTCAGATAATTGCCCATATTCATGTGGCAGCAAAAAAGATTGCAGAAGAACTGGGGATAGCTCAGAAGGGTTACAGATTAATTAATAACTGCGGACCTGATGCAGGACAGACAGTTATGCACCTGCACTATCATCTTATTGGCGGAGTGAATCTCGGGCTAAAGATAATATAAAAATGCCATTATAAATAAAAAATGGGTAAATATGTGGGTAAATATGGTGTAAATATCAATATGAGTTTTTTATTGACTTTAATTTAAAGGTTAATATATAATATAGTGTGTGCTGTTTTTAGTTAAATTCCCAGTAAAAGAAATAGCAGAATACGCAGTTTATTCTTAGCACAATTGTTACCATCGGAGGGAGGGAAATATGTGTCTGAAATCAGAGTTAAAGAAAATGAGACTCTTGATAGTGCTCTAAAAAGATTTAAAAGGCAATGCGCAAAAGCAGGTGTGCTTGCTGAAATAAAGAAAAGAGAGCATTACGAGAAGCCCAGTGTAAGGAGAAAGAAAAAATCTGAAGCAGCAAGAAAGAAAAGATATAGATAATACTAATTACAATTAAAGGGAGAGTTAGACTATGTCCCTTAAAGAGACTTTACTTGAAGATTTGAAAAATGCAATGAAGGAAAAGGATATCATCCGGAAAAATGTTGTCCAGATGATAAGGTCTGCTGTTCTTCAGGTTGAAAAGGATAAACAGGTTACTCTTGATGATGATGGTGTATTAGAAGTAATATCAAAGGAATTAAAGAAACGAAAAGATATCTTACCAGATTATGAAAAAAGCGGCAGACAAGATTTGATTGATAATTTGAATTATGAAATCAGTATATTATTACAATACTTACCAAAGCAATTAGACGAAGCAGAGATTGAAGAAATAGTCATGAAAGCCGTAAAAGATGTGGGAGCTACTTCAGTGAAGGACATGGGTAAGGTAATGCAAGTTATCATGCCCCAAATTAAGGGAAAAGCTGATGGTAAGGTAGTTAACCAAATAGTAAAAAAAGTACTGGGATAGTATCCCGGATATAAAAAGCTCGATTGTAAAATCGGGCTTTTTAGTTATCTGATGAAAGTCATAGGAAGCAGGAGAACTGCTCCTCCGGAAGCAGAGGGACGGTTCTCCTGCTTCCCTCATAAAAAATATTTAAAATAAAGAGGAATTTCGTATTCTTTGTTGAATAATTACTAAATGGAATGTCTATTTGTCTTTTTATTGCAATAAAATAAATTGTACAAATCTTTTTGGAGGAGGAGCTTCATGAAAAGGAAGAAGAACTTTTATCTAGGCATGGGACTTCTTTTGGGAACAGCATTTGGGGCGGCTTTAATGATTATTCTTTTTGCAGCAACCGGCAATGGTATTTGGATATCCTACACTGGAGTAGGAACAATAGTAGGACTAATTATAGGTATTGCCATGGAAGCATCAGCGGCTAAGAAGACAAGTGAAGAGAGTACCGAGAAAAGTGTCCAGAGCTAATCAGATAGTTGCCGCATAAAAAGGTAAGAAAACATTACATAGGGAAAATGCTCTAGTACTGTTATTTAGCCCTTGCCAACACAATTGGCAGGGGTATTTTTATATACTTATACCAGCTTAATTAAGACCCGAGCGAAGCGAGTTTGCTTTTGGCGTAAAAAATAGAAAAATATCAACAAATAAATTAAAATGAAGCTTTTGGAGGTATTGTGTGGTATATTAAAAAAATATAGAATATATGTAGCGAAAAATATTGATAGGTGGCATAAAAATGAACGCAGCTTTTTATCATGCAATAGTGGGAGCAGTATTAAATGCTGCAAATGACCTTTTATACAGGTCATCTTCAGCAGGTAAGAACAGGGAGCAGGTGCTTTCCTTTTATTTTTTTTCTTCGGCATTTTCTGCTATAATTAGTTTTGTAGCCGGATTATTTATGTATAAAGGAGCTATATTTGATATTCCCAGTATAGTTTACGGTGTTATCTTAGGTATACTATCGTTTTCGTCATATATCTTGTTCCTTTTCAGCTTTACAGGTAATAACACTTCGACAGCAGTAACAATATTCAGGCTTAATATGATCCCTTCAATAATTCTTGCAGTAATTTTTTTAAATGAAAGGATAAGCTTAAGAAGGGGAATTGGTATAGCCTTAAGTATTTCATGTATTTTCTTGATAGCGGGATTTAATATATCCAGCAAGGAAGAGAAAAAAACCAGGCTGTTGGATAAAAGCACAATTATGAGCCTGGGAGCCTGCCTGTTTGCAGGGTTCATAAATTTTGCAAATAAACTTGCTGTAAATGCCGGTACACAATCCTTCAACCTTCTGTTATGGAGATATATAGTCGTATCACTGATTGCAGGCCTTTTTTTATTTAAAGAAAGACGCTGGGAGATTAAAGCAGGGCAATGGAACATAAGTAAAAAAGGGCTTCTGATTGCATTTGTATCTAGCGTTATTTTATGGTCATCAATTGTAAACATGCTGATAGCCATGAAAACTGGTGATGTAGCTATGATCATACCAATAACACAGATGGCCATTGTAATTATAGCAGTTATAAGCTGGCTGTTTTTGAAGGAGAAAATGCACCTGAGAAAAGTTGCAGGTATATTACTTGCAGTTGCAGCAGTAATACTTATCAGCGGCGATTAATGAGGCAGAGGGATTACACAAATAGTTAACAAAATATTTAAAAAAGTCAAATATCGTGATAAAATAAAGTTGTCTTTATGGGTGTTGCATAAACTTCTTTGCAGGAGGGTTTGTATATAATGCTTTCAATTTCCTCTGAACCGCTTCTTAAGATGATGATCGTTGATGATGAGCCTTTAATACGTCAGGGATTTAAGTATTTCTTCGAATGGGACAAATATTCTATAAGCCAGGTTTTTGAGGCTGGTAATGCTGAAGAAGCAATCGAAATAGCCAAACGGGAAAACATTGAAATAATTGTCTCGGATATAAGAATGCCTGAAGTTGACGGTCTTGAATTAATAAGTAGGTTAAAGGCGATACTACCTAATTCTATATACATTATTTTGAGTGGGTATGATGATTTTGAGTATGCCAAAAAATCTATTTCGCTGGGTGTTTTTCATTATCTTGTGAAGCCTATACATTCAGAGGAACTTCATCAGGTTATGAGCTTATGCACACAGAAATTATTGGAACAGAAACAAAAAAGGGAAATAGAAGAAAGTTTGAACAGAAAACTTAATAAATCAATGCCGCTTCTCAGGGACAGTTTTATAAAAAAACTCCTTAGAGGAGAGTTAAATCAAAGCAAGGAAGAGCTATATAACAGATTTAACGAACTGGAAATTGATCTGGAAAATTTGAACTACTTAGTTTTACTTGTAGGACCTAGCGGGAAACACCATAAAAACAGCAACGCAGATGGCAAATCAAATATAAAAGGAATAACAAATATTATAAAGGACTTGCTTGTAAAATACATTTCTGAAGAAAATGATGAGAATTATAAACTATATGCAGTAACCGATTCTAATAAAGTATTTATTATATTATCTTGGACTGAATCTCAAAGCATAGAAGAAATTCTGAGAACAGCTTTCGAAAGACTCAATAATGAAATGCTCCAAAAGTACGGTATAGAAACTGTTGGCTGTGTGAGTTGTGCGGTTAAGGACTTAAGCAAAATAAGTATCCATATAAAGGAAGCTGAAAAAATTCTTGATTACAAAGTCATTATGGGGGACAATAATATTTTATTTCTTGAAAACATGAAAAGTATCCATGACAACAGACCTTTCTTTTTGTCCCAGTCAGAAAGGAAAAAACTTATTTTCTGCGTAGTTAATAACGATGTTATCGGAATAAATAAAGTTATAAGAGGTTTTAAAAATTCTATAAAAAAGTACAAATACATATCAGTTGAATGCATATATTCTGCACTTGTAGAAGTAATAATCTCAATAGTCAGATTTGCTTATGAAACTGGTTTCAGAACACAGATTTTTGGAGAACAGATCTATTCACAGGAATTCATGCGTAGTTTTAACAATGTTGATGAGATATTTACCTGGATTGAAGATTCTATCATTAAGTTTTCTAACGAATTTGCGAAATTTAGAACAGAAAAACCTAAATCCATAATACAACAGATTAAAGCATATATTACTGAAAATTTAGGGCAGGAAGAAATTACGTTGAACAGTATTTCAGAAAAATTTTATTATAATCCCAGTTATCTTAGCAGATTGTTTAAGGAAGAGACAAATAAAAATTTCATAGATTATATAAATGAAATAAAGATAAATACGGCAAAAGAATATTTAACCTCAACGGATATGCCAATTTCAACCATATGCGGAAAAATAGGATATAAAGACTATAAGCATTTCTTATCACTGTTTAAGAAGATAACAGGTGTTACCCCGAATGAATACAAAAGCGGAGGGAAAATAAGCTAGTGTTGACTTTTTTTAAATGGGGTATAAGAATAAAACTAATGGTCATATTAGTTTGTTTGTCCGTTATACCACTCATATTCTTAGGAATTTTTACCTTTCTGTATTCCTCAAACGTTGTCAGGAAGGATTTTATTGAGTATTCGAAAAATAACCTCAGCCAAATTTCAAAAAATATAGATGATAGTTTAAAAAATATGGACATGCTTTCAATCATGGCCATCGCAGACAAGGACGTGAGAAATGTATTGAGAAGCGATAAAGGCTATGGGAATACAAGTGTGGTTGAGAAATATTCGATAATGCGGGAATTTCTCACAAAAATAAGCATATTGAGAAAAGATATTTCAGGTGTTTATATTTTTTCTGATTTAAATAAATACAGCTATAATATGTATAGTGTAATAATTGATGTTGATTACGAATACAAGAATGCCCCCTGGTATATTGACACTCTTGAAAAGGAAGGTGCTCCTGTGTTCATCGGAACACATTTGCCATATCAGGGAAAAAGTTCCGGTGATTACGTTTTTTCTCTTGCCAGATGTATTTTAGATACTGATAGCGGCGAAATTCTTGGAGTAATACTTATAGATGCAAATTTCAAACTGTTGAGCGAAATATGCGATAGCACTCAAAATTACAGAAACAGCGAAATCATTATAACTGACCAGGAAGGAAGAATAATTTATTCAAAAGATAGAAAACTGCTTACCAGTGTGATAGATTTGGATTTAAACTTGCTGAAAGACGATAGCGGAAATAGTTTTATAAATTGGAACAACGAAAAGTTTTTCATGAATTATATAACTTCCTCCTACTCAAGATGGAAAATAATTCAAATAATACCTGAAAATTATGTATATTTAACAACTAATACAATAGGTATAATGATCATAGTGCTGGCAATAACTGCTGCCATTGTATCAATCGTACTCACATTCTTTATATCCCAGAGCATATCCAAACCTATAGTAGCCTTGAATAACGCTTTGAAAAAAATCGGCGAGGGTGACTTTGATCAGAATATCCAAATAAAACGCAACGATGAAATCGGACAGCTTGCTGATGGTGTATCAGAAATGAAAGCAAACCTTAAACAATTAATTACAAGGGTTGCAAGTGCTCAGGCAAAGCAAAGGGAAGCAGAACTAAAATCTCTTCAGAATCAAATCAATCCTCATTTTTTATATAATACCCTCATTTCAATACAGATGTTGGCCAAGATAAACAAACAAGAACGGATTGCACAAATGGTGGATGATCTTGGCATGCTTTTTAAACTCAGTATCAGCAAAGGCAAAGATATCGTAAAGATGAAGCAGGAACTGGAACATGTCAATCTGTATATAAAATTACAGAAAATTAGATATGGAGACAAGTTTGACTGTTTATTTGATATTGACGAAAATATTGTTGACCTTTATACAATAAAACTCTTACTTCAGCCAATTGTAGAAAATTCAATCTATCATGGGTTAGAGAGCAAAATGAATAAGGGAATTGTAAAAATAACAGCTAAAAGATACAGTGACCATGTATTAATAGTTGTTTATGATAACGGGGTTGGAATGGATGAAGAAAAACTGGAACAAATACGGCTTATGCTAAATGGCAAGTGTGAACCTAATACTAAAATGATGAGTATTGGTATAAAGAATGTTAATGAAAGAATAAAGCTGTATTTTGGAGATGAGTACGGGATCTCTATTGACAGCATTCCTGGAGAGGGAACAAGAGTATTAATAAAACTTCCTGTGTTAGAACATATAGAAGATATATCTCCTGTAAAGGTTGAATATTTTTAATTAAGAAGTAAAATATGCCCCATATATTATGTAAAAAGTTACCCTATTAATTACAATTGCTTAAAGTTATTATGAATGTGATAAAACTATTAGCTTTACGACTGTATAACGCGATAGTTTTATTATATATATTTAAGATTTATTATTTAGTTAAAATCAGTTTACAAAATACAGGCGTTTATGAAATACTAAAAATAAACCATCTGATATTAAATGGAATTATTTAAAAAAGCTCTTATAGGAGGGCAATATATGAACGAAAAAAGATATCCCAAAACCATTCTTGCAACAGCATGTATACCATGGACAGAATCTTATGAATTTGATGAAGATATTTTCAGGAAAGAAGTACAGGGACTTATCAAAAGAGGCATTAAAAATATATATTTATTCGGTACAGCGGGAGAAGGCTATGCCATAACAGATGAACAATTTGATGAAATAGTAAGGGCTTTTGCGGAAGAGATGAAAGGTCCGGATTTATATCCTATGGTAGGATTAATTAGCCTTTCACTTCCTAACATGATTAACAGAATAAGAAAGGCCTATAGTTATGGCATAAGAGATTTCCAGTTCGCACTTCCCAGTTGGGGAGCTCTTTCAGATGAAGAACTATATTCTTTTATGCATGCACTCTGTGATCCTTTCCCTGACTGCAGATTTTTACACTATAATCTTTTACGCTCAAAAAGATTCCTTACAATAAAGGAATACGAAAGATTGGCAGAGGAAATACCCAATTTCGCAGGAGTAAAATATGTAACAAAAGATATTCCGGATATTATAGAAATTGCCGGCAGTTCTTGCTCCTTGCGTTTCTTCTTGACAGAAATAGGATTTGGATATGGGAATTTAATAGGAGATTTCGGCCTTTTACTGTCAATTGCTACTTCCAATATAAAAAGAGCCTGGGAGTACTTTTATGCTTCCAGTAATTCTGAAAGTGAAAAGACCCTAAAAATGCAACAGGAACTTTATATGATGGTTAAGGGACTTATGGAGGCTGCTGGGGGAGGTAAAATTGACGGGGCATACGATAAAATGTTTAGTAAAGTTCTTATTAAAGAATTTCCACTGAGACTTTTACCACCTTACAAAAGTACAACTGATGAAGCCTTTGATAGATATTATAGTTTTCTTAAAATGGAGTATCCTCAGTGGGTTGAAGATTAGAAAGGAGATAATGGCATGGTCAGTCGGTGGTCAGTCAATGAAACTGATAAGAAAATTTTAGAAGATATTAAGGACATTATTCCCAAAAATATATTCGATGTTCATGCTCATATTTACAGATTCAAAGATTATGGGCAAAAATTTGCGGGATCATCGGGGGAAGGGCCTTCTGTGGTTACAATAGATGTCTGGAGAGAACAGATGGAGCAAATATTTAAAAGTTCAAATATGGTTGGAGGTCTTTTCTTTCCTCATATTCAGGTAAACTGCAATGTGGAAGCATGCAACAATTTTATTGTTGAACAGTTAAAATTACATAAAATGAGCAGAGGATTAATGCTTATAAGGCCTGATGATAATCCTGAAAAAGTTGAAGAATTCCTTGAGAAGCATCCCGGTATACTGGGTTTAAAGCCCTATCATGTATTCAGTAGTCAAAAACCTACATTTGAATCGGATATATCAGGTTATTTGCCTGAGTGGGCTTGGGAAATAGCTCACAGAAGAAATTTATTTATTACTTTGCATATGGTAAAAGCCGGAGCCCTGGCTGATCCGAAAAATTCAGAAGAAATTGTATATTTCTGTACCAAGTATCCAGGAGTAAAACTGATTCTTGCACATGCCGCAAGAGGATTTCACAGATACAATACCATTAAAGGTTTGCCTAAAATAAAGGGCCTTAAGAATATATGGTTCGATGTTGCAGCCGTATGTGAACCTGGAGCAGTTAAGGCAATACTGGCAGAATTCGGCCATAAAAAACTTCTGTGGGGCAGTGATTTCCCAATATCACAAACCAGGGGGAAATGTGTGGATGTAGGTGATGGGTTTATATGGCTTGATGAAAGCATAATAAAATGGGAAACCTTATCCCCGGCATGCAATCCTGTTCTTGTGTGTATAGAATCTTTGAGAGCCATGAGAGAAGCTTTTTACGATATGAAGATAAGTGATTCTCAGATAGAAGATATTTTCTGTAATAATGCTTTGGAGGAAATGATGGCAAGGTAGGGGGCACTCAGAAATAATGGACAATAAAGCGAAAATATATTCAAACCAGGAACTTTATTCCACGGGTAAGCAGCGTTTCTTTAATGGAGATGCCAGGGAAGCGGCATTTCTTCTGGGAGGTATAGGCACAGGTACTATTTCTGTTGGTGCCCGGGGAGAACTTAAAGACTGGGAAATATTTAATAAACCAAGCAAAGGTGATAACCTTTCATACACAAGGATTTCAAGGAAGATTATATCCGTTATGGAAGCATGAGTATAATGACTCCTCAGGAAAATGTTACATACAAGCAGTACTGGCTGACAGACTATTCTGCATGGGATGGAGTGCAGGATTTCTGGGAGGACTTTAGCAGTGACAGATTGCTGGAACCTTTTTCTTTTAGTGATGGTATAGACATAGAAGCAAAACATATTGGAGTGAGAGGAAAACAGAAATATTGTTCTCTGGGGATACCGGCAACATTAAATCCCGGGGAGGAAAAAGAGTTCACTTTTATACTGACCTGGTATTTTCCTAACAGGATAAAAAGCTGGTTTGGTGACGACAGTAAATATAACCATGAAACTCCTATAGTGAGAAATTACTACAGCAAGCTGTTCAAAGATGCCTGGGATGTTGGGAAGTATGTCATAAAGAATTACTCAAGATTAGAAAATGAAACCCGTAAATTTCATAATGCCTTATTCAGCAGTACACTGCCCCATTATGTAATTGATGCGGTGGCTAGCAATATTACAGTGCTAAGAAGCAATACTTGCATCTGGCTTGAAGACGGAACCATGATAGCATGGGAAGGTTGTCATGATAAGACAGGATCATGCTTCGGAACCTGTACCCATGTGTGGAATTATGCTCAAACAGTAGCATACCTTTTTTCCTTCTCTTGAACGAAGTGCACGGATTGTTGAATTTAACAAAGAAACCGATGAGAAGGGAGAAATGGCCTTCAGGACAAATACAGTTTTGGGTATGCCCAGGTACGATTTTCATCCTGCAGCTGACGGACAGATGGGTACAATTGTCCGGCTGTATAGAGAGTGGAAATTGAGCGGTGATATGGAACCGGGTGCCTGTCGGACCAGGTTTTCGGACAGATGCTGGCTCATATGGTGGGATTAGGATACATATTGCCTGAAGAACACGTAAAGAAGGCAATTGAATCTGTATATAAATATAATTTCTTTACAGATTTCAGTAACCATTGCAATATGCAGAGGACCTATGTATTAAATGATGAAAAGGGTCTGGTATTATGCACCTGGCCATATGGGGGAAGGCCAAGATTTCCCTTTATATATTCAGATGAGGTATGGACAGGAATCGAGTATCAGGTTGCAGCCCATCTTATATTCGAAGGATTTGTAGAAGAAGGCTTAACCATAGTAAAGACAATAAGGGACAGGCAGGATGGATACAGGAGAAATCCATGGAATGAGGTAGAATGCGGACACCATTATGCCAGGTCCATGGCAAGTTGGACAGTATTAATTGCCCTTACAGGCTTTCAGTGCGACATGGTGAAGAAGGAAATACGCTTTTCACCAAAGATTTATAGAGAGGATTTTTCTACTTTCTGGTCCACAAGTACAGCCTGGGGAATATACCGGCAAAAATTAAATAAAGAAACCGGAAAGATGGAACATGAGATTGAAGTATTATATGGGGAGCTTGACGGTATAAATGTAATATATGAGTAAATTTAGGGTCATTGTTATGGAATGGAAGGTTCCATTAAGTTTATATAGAAGCTAGAGACTTCCTGATATCTGGGATAAAATTAGTATGATTAATATGAATATAATGGATACCAATTTAAAAGGTTATAATGTTAAGGTTGATTTTGGCAATATATTAATAGACGTATGGGTTAATTTTGATGCACACTACGAAATGACAGAGAACACAGAAAGTCATAATCATTTTGCCTATGAAATTCATTTTATTTCTTATGGGGATGGTGTGTTGTGGATAGAAAACCAACCAATACCATTGAAGGTAAATAATTTATATTTAATAGCTCCCGGCGTCTATCATAAATTTGTAGTAAAACAAGAAGAGAAAATTGTAAGATATAGTATCCAGTTTAATTTCAGATTCTTGAAAAGAAAATCCGGGAGTCAATTTAAGAATGAAATATTAAAAATCATTGAAATACTAAATTTTAATAAGTATTTAGTTAAAGAAGACTTGTATAATAACTTTTCTTTAGTAGAGTCTATATTTAAAGAACTAACTACCCAAAGAATAGGATATATTCAAAAAGCTGAATTGCTGGTCAAAGATATATTTATAAATATTTTTCGCACTATTTGTGAAGATGATATATATAAAATATCTAATATAAAAAAAGGGTATCAGGATGAAAAGAGGATTCCTAAGATTGAACAATTTTTTCATGCCCATTATAAACAAAGTGATATTAGAATAGAAGATCTTTCTAAATATCTTAATCTAAGTGTAAGACAAACCCAAAGGGTAATTAAAAGCCTTTTTGGTAAGTCCTTCAGGGAAAAGCTTATTGAAATTCGCATAGAAAATGCCAAGCACTTGTTAAGTACAACTAATCTGTCTATAGTCAAGGTTTCTGAATTGGCCGGTTTTAATTCAGTAAATTATTTTCATTATGTATTCAAAGAATATACTGGAATGACTCCAAAATGCTTCATCAACAAATCTATTAACAATAGAAAACAGTAATCAGTACTATTTGAGTGGCATATTATCTGATAAATAATTAAGACAATATGACATTCACATAAAAATAACGACATATTTCTTAATTACAATTAAAATCATAGTGTTTTATTATAAGGATGTAATCTAATATTTTGCAGGGGATGTGTTTAGATGAAAGGTGAAATGATTAGGCAAAAGTTGATAAATGGTGAAAGAATTTATGGAACACATGTAGCAAGTCTTGGCAACCCTATAGCTGCAAGGATGACCGCTGATGTGGAAATGGATTTTGTTTTTATATGTACTGAACATATGCCGATTGACCGCACAGAGGTTGCAATGATGTGTCAGTTGTATTCGGCATGGGGCATATCACCTATGGTCAGAATACCATATCCTTCGGCACACTGGGCAGCCATGGCAATGGACGGCGGAGCTGAAGGTATAGTTGCACCATACGTCGAGACAGTAGAGCAGGTAAAGCAGCTGGTAGGAGCTGTAAAATATCGTCCAATAAAGGGTAGATTCCTTCAGGAAGTTCTTAACGGTCAAAGAGAATTTAGCGAAAAACTCCGTAGATATCTTGAAAACTTCAATAAGGATAAATATTTGATTATTGGAGTAGAAAGTGTTGAGGCAATACATAATCTTGAGAGTCTGCTTTCTGTGGAAGGTGTAGATGGAGTATTTCTCGGGCCTCATGATATTACATGTTCTATGGAGATACCTGAAGAATATGACAATCCAATTTTTCAGAAAACATTAATAGAAATTGTAAGGAAATGCAGGAAAATGAATAAAGGAGTAGGCCTTCATACAGACGCTACTACTGATTTATATAAAAAATTGATGGATGAAGGGTTAAACTTCATATTAAATGCTGCAGATATAACGAAAATGCGCGGCACATTAAACAGTGATTTTAGGAAAATAAGAGGGAACTATGGCGATACATTTAGCAGAGGAGATGTAACATTAAAAGCAAGCAATTTGTGTATAAATCAGGAGGAACAAAAGAAATGAATACCCTGATTAAAGAATTGACTTGTGAGGTACCGGAGCTTTGTAGCAGCAAAGAAAACTCAAGAAGGAAATATAGCTGTAAGGAGATTTCATATTAGCGTTGAAATGTAGGGAGAGGGGAGTATCAGCGGATATCAACTTAAGTGACATAGAAACTATAAATAATAATCCGGGTAAGCTTATAGAGTGGGCTAGATTGGGAAGAGAAGCTATTAATGAGATCCTCTGATGGATATTGGGATTGTCTCGTTTTATTTGACAAGGAGAATTAATATGGACGAAGAATTAATAAGAAAAGCAATTGAAAAGCATATTGAATTCTGGAAGCTTTCAAACAAAGAACCACTATTAGCCAGAATACCGTTTAGTGGTTTCAAAAAGAAGCCATATCCTGTAAAAGGCGGAAAAGAGCTTGTAGACCCTGAGAGAATATTTCCGGGGGATATTGATGTTTCGAGATTAGTGGGAGCAGAAATAAGCAATCCCGAACCATTTAATGGTGACATGGCTAATTTTGCAGGATGCCTATATCCTGAGGCTTGGATGGAGTCGATTATAGGATGCCCCATTTATGCTTCTGCTTTCAGTTGTTCTGCAAAACCAATACCCGGCGATATTGAAAAGGCAATGGAAGAGTTTACTGTAGAAGGTGCGCTGAAATCTGAATGGTTTGAGGTAATAAATGACGTAATGAGAAAGCTTAACGAAAAAGCAGGATTTGATATAGCTGTAAGACAGCTTCATTTCAGAGGCATTATAGATATGCTTGCAGCTTTTATGAGTGAGGAAAAGCTGTGTCTTTCTATTTATGATTATCCTGAAAAGGTTGCAGAACTTGCAGATAAATTTACAGAATTATATATTTTGACAGTCCAAAGAAACATTGATATGAGGCAGCAATGGAAAGGTGGATATATTTCAGTCTGGGGTGTGTTTGCTCCGGAACCGGTTCTGGACTACCAGATAGATGCTTCCAGTCTTTTCTCGCTAAATACATACAGGGAGCATTTTCTAAAGTTTGATAAAAAGATCATAGATAGGTTTCCATATAGTGTAATGCATATGCATGCATGTGGCTTGCATATTCTTGATGCGGTACTTGAAATAGAAAATTTAAAAGCAGTGGAAATAACACTCGAAAGAGAAACCGGCGTATTTAAGAAAGAAATGATTCTAGAATCCTGTAAAAAAATACAGGCTGCTTCAAAGAGTGTTATCATAAATGGTGAGTTAAGTGAAGAGGAACTTAATGAGTTTGTTGAGAAACTCAAACCAGAAGGATTGGCAATATTCTACTGGAAACCTATATAATGCAAAAATATTACTGTGCGCAAAACCGTGGGAAGCGGATTTTACGCTGTTGAAAAAGATGTAAGATGAAAAAATACCGGACTGGATGCAAAACCTGGTGGTGTTCATCGAATAATGGCATAATAAAATAAAATTGAAGGGGATGAGTATAGGTATGAAAATTGTAGTGCTGGACGGTTATACGTTAAATCCTGGAGATTTAAGCTGGGAAGATCTAAAAAAATTTGGAGATGTAACAATCTACGAGAGAACTGCATCGAATTTAATAATTGAAAGAGCTGCAGGAGCGGAAATTATATTAACAAATAAGACTCCTCTCTCTGGAGAAACAATTGAGAAACTTACTTCATTAAAATATATTGGTGTGCTTGCCACTGGATATAACATTGTTGATGTTGATGCAGCAACAAAACGTGGCATAATTGTGACTAATATTCCCAGCTATGGTACATACTCTGTTGCCCAGATGGTTTTTGCGCTATTGCTGGAACTTTGCCATCACGTGCAGCGCCACAGCGATTCTGTCCAAAGAGGCGATTGGTCCAAAAGTAAAGATTTTTGCTATTGGAACTACCCTCTGATAGAACTGGCAGGAAAGACTATGGGAATTATTGGATTCGGGAGAATCGGAAGGCAGGTGGCAAAGATCGCAGAAACATTTGGAATGAATATTATAGCTGCAGACATCCATAAAGGAAATCAACCTGATTTAAGAAATTTTTCCTGGGCAGAAATACCGGAGCTGTTGCAGAAGTCTGACGTAGTAAGCCTTCATTGCCCGCTATTTCCTGAAACCCGGGACCTGATCAATAGAAATTCGCTAAATCTCATGAAAGAGACTGCGTTTTTGATTAATACTTCCAGAGGACAGCTTATTGTTGAGGAGGACCTTTCAGAAGCTTTGAATAAAGAAAGGATAGCAGGGGCAGGGCTGGATGTGTTGTCTATTGAGCCTCCGAACAGAGACAATCCACTATTGTCTGCAAAAAACTGCTTGATCACACCCCATATCGCATGGGCAACAAAAGAAGCAAGGACAAGGCTGATGGACACTGCAATCCGGAATATAAAGGCTTTTATGGAAGGAAATCCGGTAAATATTGTGAATAATGCTAAATAGATAATAATTTCTATCAAGTAAAAAATGCCCCTGTTGAAAAGTAAAATTTGCCCCATTAAAAACTCGACGGTTTACTTTATTATAAAAGTATAGCCTATTCTATACAGAGCTTTCAAAATATAACAAAAAAAGGGGGATTTAAATGTCAAAGAAAATTATTAGTGTTCTACTGGTAGTATTTCTAATTGCATCAGTTTTTGCTGGCTGCGCCAGTAACACTACAGGCAAAGACACCAGTGAAGGCTCAAAATCTACAACAAGTGAACAGACCAAAGAAGAAACAAAACAAGAGGAAAAACAAGTTTCACTAAGCTACTGGGGTTATTCAAGATGGAAAGGTATTACAGGAACCGAGCCCGACGGGGAATACGGTGACTGGCAGAGAAGTGTAGCAAAAGCTTTTTCAGAGCAACATCCAAATGTTAAAATAGAATACGAGCACCTCCCTTGGGACGGCGGCCCTGAAAAAGTAAGTGTTGCGATTGCATCAAAGACTCAACCGGACGTTCTTGAAGATGGTACTGCTAGATTCTTCGGATATGCAGCAATGGGTGCTCTGCTTCCTCTTGATGACTACTTTACTCAGGAAGAACTCAGTGACTATGTAGAGGGTGCATGGGATCTTGGTAAATTTACTGACGGTAAGCACTATATGTTCCCCTGGGCGAACATGGTTATACATTTATTGATAAATAAGAGCATGTTTAAAGCAGCAGGTGCTGAACATCTCCTCCCGCAGAATGAAGAGAGAACCTGGACATATGACGAATTTAAGGAAGCTTTGAAAGCAGTATCAAATCCTGCTAAAGGAGTATATGGAACAGCTCTGTATGCAGGAAATGAGCAGGGTGACTCAGGAACAAATGCTCTCATGTGGGGCTTTGGAGCCACAATCTTTAATGAAACCTTGGATAAGATTGTATTTAATTCTCCTGAAGGTGTCAAAGGTGTAGAATTTGCTAAATCACTTATTGATGAAGGACTAGCTATGCCTGGTGCTGAGACTATTAAAGCAACTGAGGTATTAGAGTACTTCAAACAACAGAAGGTTGCTATCCATATAAACGGTTCTTCAGGACTATACGGAACAGTTGAAAATGCTTTTAAAACAGGAGAAGTTGAGGAATTTGAAATGGATTGGGCAATGTATCCGACAGCTCCTGGAGTAAAACCTGCTTTCTATGCTAACCCTGTAGGATTAGCTGTATTTAAATCGGGTGATGCTGACAGAGAAAAATGGGCTGTTGAATTGGCTAAGTTTGCAACAAACACTGAAAACAGCAAAGCTCTGAAAGCTGTAAAACTTATTCCTGTTAAGAAATCAGCAGGAAACCTCTATCCAGGAGAACCTCTCATGGAGTGGAGTGCAAAAGTTATCAAATATGCCCGTGATCCTGGTCTTGCTTCACCGGCATATGCTGAAATGAGAGCAGCATTATATCCTGAAATGCAGGCAGTTTATAACGGAACAAAAGATCCTAAGACTGCATTGGATGACTTCGCAGCCAAAGCACAGGCTTCAATTGATAAATACAAATAATAATATAATATGATTTGATTGTAAGGGAGAGATAACAATCTCTCCCTTATAAAAGTCAACAAGTCCATTGTTAAGAGGAGGATTGCATTGAATACTGTTTCTCAAAGCTCAGTAAACTTAAATTTTTTTGGTAAAGTAAAAAAGTTTGTAAAAAGCAATATTTTTTATGAACAGGTATGGGGTTATATTTTTATTTTACCAAGCTTAATATTTTTTATAATATTCGTTATTTACCCTGTTATCGAAGCCCTTATTCTGAGCTTGTATCAATATAGCCTGCAAGGTTCTAAATGGGTTGGGCTGGCAAATTATGCAACTATTTTTAAAGACTCTGTATTTATTAAATCACTGATTAATACTTTTTTATTTGTATTATATATTGTTCCTACAACTGTTATATTATCAATAGTGATTGCAGTACTTATTTATGATAAGTCCCCGAGAGCTCAAACTTTTTTCAGAGCATCATTTTATCTTCCTGTAGTAATAAGTATAGTTTCTGTATCTTTAGTGTGGAGGAACATATATCATAATTTATATGGAATTCTGAATTATGTATTATCTTTTATAGGAATAGATCCGATCAACTGGCTGGGCGATCCAAAATATGTAATACCTTCACTATCAATAGTGGTATTAACCTACTCTCTGGGTCAGCCAATAATCTTGTATCTTGCAGCTTTAGGAGGAATACCACAGACATATTATGAAGCAGCAGATATTGATGGAGCAAGCGGTATTGCAAAATTCTGGAATATTACTGTGCCGCTTCTTACTCCTACAACACTTTATATATTTGTAACCACAACAATAGGTGCTTTCCAGGTTTTTGCTGTAGTTAACCTTATGACCAGTGGTGGACCCAATTATGCATCGAATACCGTGCTGTTTTTAATATATAAAACGGCTTTTACATATAATGATTTTAGTCTCGCATCAACAATGGGAGTAATAATGTTTGTTTGTGTAGCTATATTTGCAGTAATACAGTTTAAGATGTTCTCATCACAAGTTGAGTATTAATGGAGGTATATCATGTCAAGAAATAAGCTATTGAAATATCCTATAAAAACGATAACATCTGCTTTGCTTTACATATTAGCACTATTATTATTGTTTCCAATATATTGGATGTTCGTTGCTTCTTTTATGCCTGATGCTGATATTTCATCAATTCCTCCACTATTTTTCCCAAAAGGGTTATATTTGAAAAACTATATTGAAATGTTTAGAACTGCTCCAACTTTAAGGTGGTTTTTTAACAGCGTGCTGGTTTCCTCAATAACTACTATCCTGATTGTTTTAATTAGTTCAATGGCAGGATATTCTTTTGCAAAGAAAAATTTCTTTGCCAGAGATATAATATTTTATTCCATGGTTCTTACTATGATGATACCTAAGCAGATACTTCTTGTACCTTTATTTAAAATAGTAAGAGATCTTAATATGTTTAATACTCTTGCAGGATTAATAGTACCGGCTCTGGGATGGCCTTTTGGGGTGTTTCTTATTAAACAGTTTATGGTTACACTGCCTTCAGAGCTAGTACAATCAGCAAAAATTGATGGCTGTAGTGAACTTGGAATATATGCAAGAATAATGCTTCCACTGGCTAAACCAGGTCTCGGTGCACTGGCTATTTTTACATTCATTAACAGTTGGAACGACTATATGTGGCAGTTGCTTGTTATATCTTCAAAAATACTAAAAACATTGCCTCTGGGTGTTGCTACTTTTAAAGAAGAATTTTCAGCAAGGTATGGTATTCAACTTGCAGGAGCTTCTGTAGCGTCAATACCAATGATAATAATTTTCCTTATGTTCCAGAAATATTTCACAAAAGGTATAACTTTGGGAGCTATTAAAGGTTAAGTTAAGTTTTTTCACATGTTCATAGGACATGTATGGTGACTAAAGCAAATTATGTTTCTTCTGATTAAATGAATACTGAGGTAGATGAATTGAGGTAGATGAAATATTAGAAAGAAATGATATATCTTGTGAAAAACGAGAATTAGTTAGTGAAAAATTGAGAGTCCTTTTGTGAGCAGTAGTAATAAATATTCTACTGTTAGCGCCATATTTTTTTCGTTGGTTTATACCATTATCTATTAAATCTATTTTTATCATAAAAGTATTATTAATTAATTGAGGAAAGAAAACAAATATGATTAATATAAATAAACAAAACAGCAGGCCTAATATTTTACTGTTGATGGCAGATCAACAAAAAGCTTCGGCAGCTGGGGGAGTATACGGGAATCCTGTTGTAAAAACTCCTTTTTTAGATAAAATGGCAGAGAAAGGAATTGCTTTTACAAATGCTTATTCAAATTCACCTATTTGTACACCTTCCCGTGCATCTATAATGACAGGTGTACATCCTCTTGTACATCAGGTTACCTGTCATCAAAACAGAGCACCTTTCAATTTGCCTCAACTTACTGAAATTCTTCAGAGAAATGGATACTATACCGCAGCATGCGGACATTACGAAAGATCAAGATGCCTTGACAGAGGTTGGTACGAGCAGGCTGACTTTAATGATTCTGGACCACTTTATAATGCATGGTACAATCTTCATCAGCACGGACGTAAAGATGTGGGATGGTCTTCAGGAGGAATGGATGTATCGCCAGAAGAAGGGCATGCAGCATTACTCACCAACAGAGCAATTATAATGCTGGATAATATTCAGGCTTCAGGGTTGCCTTTCTTTTTCCATGTTCCGTATATTGATCCTCATCCTCCTTATTTTGTACCAAAACCTTATGATATACTGTATAACCCTGAAGATATTGAGCTTCCGCCAATGGGCGATGGAAAGGGAAGGCCTGAATGGCAATACAAATGTTTGGAAGATTGCGGTACTTCAAAAGCTACAGAACTGGATATTAAAAAGGTTATTGCTACTTATTATGGCATGATAACCTACCTGAACCATCAAATGATGAGGCTGTACGATGAAATGGACAAAAGAGGTATGCTGGATAATACATGGATTATAGTAACATCCGACCATGGAGATTATACCGGTGAAAAAGGTTTATTCAATAAGACAGAATCACTTTATGAATGTTTGCTCCATGTTCCTCTTGTAATCCGGCCCCCTAAAAATATAAGTGAGAATTATCCTAAGGTCATAGACGGGCTGGTGGAATTAGTAGATTTATTTCCCACTATTTTGGGAATAGCAGGGATAAAGGTGCCTGAATATGCTCAGGGTTATGACCTTATAAAATGGGCCATGGAGGGAGCAAAGAATGAATTGCGTAAGTATGTATTTGCCCAGGTAGGAAATTATCATGGACATTTAAAAACTACATTTCCAGGAGGGATGCCCGAGAGTGGAAGACGCAGAGGATTGGTCCAAGGAGCCAGGTCGATGGATTTTTCCTATATTCATGACCCTGACTGTGGAGACGAAGCATATGATTTAAAGAAAGATCCATTTGAATTAAATTCACTGCTTAAAATTAATCAGGATGTCCCGGAAGAATTGAAAGAACTCAAGGATAGTATTTTTAAATGGGAAGAAGAATGCTTAAGGCTGAGGAGAGAATTGGGCATTATCCCAGGAGACAGGGGTTTTTGGGAAGGATTACCTTTCAAGGACAGCCATAAAAAACCATAATAGTATAGACAACAGAATGTTTCTAAGTAAGCCCAAATAGGATGTTTGAAAAAAGATTCCCCCAAAATGATATAATATTAAATTAACAAAAAAAGTTTAAATGGTGATTTGCTATGATTATAAAAGATGTAAAAACAGTATTGCTGACAGGGCCATGCACTTATGATCCGTATTTAAGTGAAGCCAGAAAACGAAGGAGTGCAGCTTTCATTGAGATTCATACAGATACTGAACTTATAGGGATAGGTGAAACCTATGCCGGGTATTTTTGCCCTGAGATAGTACCTGAAATAGTAGAATTTTTTAAACCGATACTCATTGGACAGAAGGTCGATAATATTTCAGAACTATGGAACAGAATGTACCACTGCGGGAATTTCTGGTGCAGGGTAGGACTTGGCGTTGTTGTCCTGAATGGAATTGAAGCTGCTTTATGGGATTTGAAGGGTAAAATGTACAATCTTCCGGTTTACGAGTTATTAGGAAGCCGGAAGCATGATGCCCTTCCTTGCTATGCGACAGGAGGACCAAGTAATTATCCTAAAGAGAAACTTGCTTCAAAAATTGAATTTTATCTGTCCTTAGGATTCAAAGGATTTAAACTTGGAGCAGGATATCACAGTGAAGAAGGCTCATATATGCCTTCATCACCAAATGAAGCAGCTGAGTTTGAAGCAGATAAAATAGAATTTGTGAGATCCCTTGTTGGCAAAGATATTAAGATAATGATGGATGGGCATATGGGCAACAATCCAGTAAAGACCTGGGATTTGGGAATCGCAAAGGCAGTTATGAAGGCTCTTGAACCTTATGACCTGTTCTTTTTTGAAGAACCATTGCATTATACAGACCCCTGGGGATATGCTGAGTTGTGCAAAAGCACTACAATACCTATTGCAGGGGGAGAATGCCTGACGGCTAGCTACGAGTGGAGAGTATTTGTTGAAAAGGACTGCTTTGACATAGGGCAGCCTGACGCCTCTTTCACCGGAGGTCTGGGTGAATTTATGAAAGTGGCTGCCATGCTTGAAAGCAGGGGGAGGAAAATTGCCACCCATTCCTGGGGAGCAGGAGGATCCTTTATGCAGAATATACACTGTGGTTTCGCCTGTGCAAATACTGCAATACTTGAAATAGCTCCTGCTTATGGACCTCTTCACAGCGAAATTATAGGAGATTCATTTATTATGAAAGATGGCATGGTGCTGCCTCCTGAGAAGCCAGGGCTTGGAATAACCCTAACAGATGAGATAAAGAACAAATATCCTTTTATTCCGGGCAGCGGTGAATTCAACAGTGTGCCTGGAAAAATCCTGAGAGATTGATAATAGAAGAGGGGAATGAACAATTGAAGAACATACTTATTGATGTAAAAGTTGATAAACAAAGGCTTGAAGAATTGAAGAAGATACCTGGGGTAAATGTTGAAGTAATTGATTTCAAGGAAGAACGCCGTTATATATCTCCAGATATCCTGAGCGGCAAGCATATACTATTTTGCACATATCCTCCTGAGAATTTTAATGATTTAGATTCTCTTGAGCTGATACAAATCAATTCGGCAGGTTACACCCAGCTTTTTAATCTTGGACTGGTGGAAAGGGGAATTCGAGCCTGCAATGCCCAGGGGGTATTTGATGTTCCCATTGCTGAATGGAGCATAGCCATGATGGTAAACCTGGCCAGGGATTTAAGAGGCATGATAAGAAATCAGGAAGCCAGGGTCTGGGACAGGTCTGCGAGATTTCAGAATGAAATTAGAGGTTCTATTGTGGGAATCTGGGGATATGGGGCCATTGGAAGGGAAATCGCAAGGCTTGCCAAAGCCTTTGGCCTGAAGGTTTATTCAATGGACAGGGATATCCCGTCTAAGACTGCGAAAGCAAATGTATACCGGGTAGGAGGAACCGGAGACCCTGAAGGAATATTACCGGACAAGATATTTATTAGCGGGCAGGAAGAGGAATTCCTGAAGGAACTTGATTTTCTCGTAATTACAATGCCCCTTACAAATAACACAAAAGGGCTGGTCGGTGAAAAAGAATTAAAAATGCTCCCGAAGACAGCATACGTTCTAAATCCTGCCCGGGGTCCGATAATACAGGAAGAGGCGTTGTTGAAAGCTCTAAGGGAAGGCTGGATTGCCGGGGCTGCACTGGACACCCATTACTATTACCCTATACCGGCTGACCATCCTCTGTGGAGTTTTCCCAATGTGATTATGACACCTCATATTTCAGGATCGTCCCTCAGCAACCATTTTGTTGAACGTACATGGGATATCTTTATACAGAATGTAAAGAGGTTTTTATCAGGAGAACCTTTGCTAAATGAGCTGACAACAAGGCAGCTTAGTGGAGAGTAAGGGCTAAACATATAAAAATGCAATAGTAGAAGATTTTTCGGATGTAGAGAAGTTTTATTACTACAGTATGTTTAAATGGAGCGGGAGATTTTGACTCACCGCTCAAAATTTTACCAAGTATCAAGAAGTTCCTCGCTTCTATAAGCGGGAGCTGAATTGATGTAAATTGTAATAATAACCTTTTTCAGTGGGGGATTACAAGACCCCCACTGAATCTCCAAGCGAAACGAGTTTGCTTGTTTCCATTAACTTTATAACCGGAATAGGGAATTATACTAAAGGAGAGATATAGGCAGTGACTGGTAGCATAGGTAGAAAATTTAAACTGGAATGCAATGGCAGGTTAATTCCCTGTGAATTATTAGAGCCGGAAACAATAACTGGGAAACCGTTTCTACTGATTAATTTAACAGGTACGGCTCATGGAGCAATTTACGAAGATCCCTTTATTCAGCCTGCAATTCCTTTTGTTGAAGCCGGCCATCGAGTCATAAGCTTTGACATCCCGTGCCACGGTGAACGTATAGATGAGAGATATGGAAGTGAAATAGCAGGCTTACGTAAAATGTATGTTGCCAGTGAAAATGTATTTGAACAAATGGCTGAGGAATGTAGCTGTGTAGTAGACTATATTATAAAGCAAGGATTGGCTGAGTCAGGACAAATAGCTATATGTGGTTGTTCCAGGGGTGGATATATGGCGCTTAGGGCATTTGCTTCAGACAAGCGAATTGCAGCGGCTAGTGCAATATCACCTGTGACCGATTGGCGGTGTTTATTAGAGTTCGAGAGAGAACGAAACAGCGTTGCTCTTGCCCGGGAAAGGCTATTAAACTACGTAGATGGTATGGCTGGCCGTCCTATCTATATGGCAATAGGAAATAATGATACACGTGTCAGCACCGAAAGCTGCAAAGAACTATATGAAGCAATTAGAAAATGCAATAGGAAGTCAGGACTTGATGATAGCGTTGCTGAACTTACTATAACTAACGATCCCGGCCACACCCTTTCAACTGAATACCGCAGAAAATGCGGGGAGTTTCTGCTTCACTGGCTTGAAAAGGTTAATTAGTTCGTGTTTTATATGATTTTATGGGACATAAGATATGGCAGGTTGATACATTTAACTCAGTTTAGAACAAGCGAAGGCTGTATTATTAGACTGGGAAGACTTCTATATTATCACTTCTATATTATCAGGAGACTACATTGGGGACTTAAACTAAAACTCCAAGCAAGTGTATAAAGAATATTTAAAATAAATAGGAATAGTAAAATAAAAGCAAGCTAATGTCCAATATTAAAGGGCTAAAGCACTATACTTCCGTTGCAAGCAACGAAGTTATATAATAACATATCTGAAAAGATAGTAATCCATGATGCTAAGAAACTCAACCTTTAAGCAAAGTATGGGTTTGAGGGGCTCATCTGGCCAGTTTACGCTAACTTTAAACTAATCTGAATAAATTCAACAAGTAGAGGAGAATGAACAGTTGAAGAATATACTTATTAATGTAAAGGTTGATGAAGAAAAATTAGAAGAGTTAAGAAAGATGCCGGAGGTTAATGTTGAAGTTATTGAGGATTTCAAAACAAAAAGCCGCTACATATCTCCTCAAATTTTAAGAAATAAACATATTCTATTCTGTAATTTACCTCCTGAGAATTTTAATGATTTAGATTCCCTTGAGCTGATACAAATTAGTACTTCAGGTTATAACCAGCTTTTTAATCTGGGATTGGTGGAAAAAGGCATTCGTGTCTGCAATGCCCAGGGTGTATCAAGTATTTCTATTGCAGAATGGAATATTGCCATGATGATTAACTTAGCCAAGGATTTAAGGGGTATGATAAGGAATCAGGAAGCGGGAATCTGGGACAGGTCTGCAAGGTTTCAGAAGGAAATTAGAGGTTCTATTGTGGGAATCTGGGGATACGGGGCTATAGGAAGGGAAACCGCACGACTTGCCAAGGCATTTGGTATGAAGGTTTATGTTATGGGAAGGAAAATACCGTCTATAGAAACTAATGTATACCGTGTAGAAGGAACCGGCGATCCTGAAGGAATTTTGCCAGACAAAGTATTCTTAAGCGGCCAGGAAGAAGAATTTTTAAAAAATCTTGACTTTTTGGTTATTTCAATGCCTCTGACAAACAATACTGAAGGACTGATTGGTGAAAGAGAATTGAAGATGTTGCCAAAAACAGCCTATATCCTTAATCCTGCCAGAGGTCCGATTATTCAGGAGGAAGCATTGATAAAAGCGCTTAAAGAAGGCTGGATTGCAGGAGCTGCATTGGATACCCATTATTATTATCCCATGCCTCCTGATCATCCATTATGGAGCTTTCCTAACGTAATTATGACACCTCACATTTCAGGTTCTCCACATAGTGAGCGTATCTGGGATATTTTCTTGCAAAATGTAAAGAGATTCTTAACCGGACAACCATTGCTAAATGAACTGACTCCAAGGCAACTTAAAGGAGAATGAAGCAGAGGGACGGTTCTCGGAAGCAGAGGGACGGTTCTTCTGCTTCTTTTTTGCTCTATTAACGGCTATTTGCCCTTTTCCGGCTATTTGCCCTTTTCAAAGTTACTATTCACAGTTATACCATCCTTTCTATCAGCCATCTCGGAATAATTATTCAGGAAATATTCTGGAAATAATCTTTTAAATAGTAACAATAACAAATAAATTCTACATTATTTCCCCTTGACTGAAATAATTCTAACATCTCAAATCATGCGGATTTGCAGTATCACTGTGCCTAAGGTAAAAAAACCCCCCATTGATAAGTAAAATTTCCCCTATTAAAAATCTTGTCTTTTTGTTATATACTATTTATTGCAAAATAGAAACGGACAAAGTTGCAAAAAAAATTCCCCAGTTTTGCAACTATGAATTCCCCACTATTGCAAAAGGCCATTGAAGGCACCACACCAAAATAATATCCTTGTGATTGAT